>JAIPES010000032.1 GCA_021737045.1 Desulfobacteraceae bacterium
ATTGAGAATTTTTGCGGGAAAATTCAGCCGATGCCGGAGCCGGAAAATTTCAAACTGTTTGAGGGCGAATGCCCGAGTTTTTGAAATTTCGGCGAAGGCATCGGCTGAATCCGCAAAAAGGCTCAGGAGCGAAAAAACCCGGCTCCGGCCGAAGGGCTTTCTTCCTCCAGGCCACCACCCTGAAAACATCCAAAGATGAAAATTGACTTTTGTGAAACCATCAAAGTTGATGGCACCGTAAAAAGTCTGATTTCAGATGGTGCCGTAAAAAGTTCAAGATCAAGGCTTGTGCAATTTCGAAGAATGCAGCGTACTTAGCCGTACGTGAAATTCTGAGAAATTGCGCGTAACGCAGATATTGAACTTTTTACGGCGCCATCAAAGTTGACAAACACGTTAATTCCTTTTATGGATAACACCAAATAAAAATCAAAACCGCCAAAGGTGCTTTTGGCAGGTGCCTTGCGGTATTCGGACCTGATATGAACCTTGACAGCAAATTGTACTGCTTGCAGCGTCTGGAAAATTTGCCCGGACAACGGATTTCGGCAACTGTGCGGGCGCCGGCATCGTCGGTGTGGTTTTCCGGACATTTTCCGCAGGATCCGGTGCTTCCGGGCATTGCACAGCTTTTTATCGTGCTGCAGGTTATTGAAAAGGCAACAAAACGGGCCCTTGTGCTGCAAAAAGTCCACCGGACCAAGTACCGGCGGATCATCCGCCCGGAAGAGGAAATCGAGATCAGTGTGTCGCCGGCAGACAATGCAGCCGGTCAATGGCGCTTTGAGTTAACCGTTGAAAAACAACTTGCCTGCAGGGGGCGCCTGCAGGCGCAGTTTGTGGAATAAAGACAAGCAAGAGGAAACACAGGCATATGAATCACGAAGCAAACTTTGAACAGACCGTCCTCGGGGTGGCCGGCATTGTCATCGAGGAACTCAAGCTCGAAGATGTGACCCCGGAGACATTTGATCCGGACCTGGACATGATCGACGAGGTGGGTGTGGACAGCATGGATCTGGCCACAGTGGCGCTGGTGCTCCAGGATGAATACGGGGTTCGCATTGACGAGGAAGATTATCCCAAATTAAAAACCATCCGTATGATTGCCGAATACATCCTTGAAAATTCGCCGGTGAAGACATAGCCGGCATGACACCCGGACAGCAAGATTTTATGAAAGCATCAGGCAACCCTATCCAGGCACCGGCCGGTGCAGCCAGGCCGGCAGGGGAGTGGAAATTTTCCGATATCCTGGCCTCTGATCCCCGGATCCGGCAAAAGTGGGAAAAGGTCAGAAAATATTTTTTTCTCCGGGAATCCACTTATGACATGACCCGCAAGTGCAATATCCGGTGCGAGGGCTGTTATTATTACCGGGGCGAAAAGGCCGGAGCCGACGGCATAGAAGATCCGGAGCATTGGCGGCAGCTCATGGAAGAAGAAAAACAGCGGGGCATTACCTATGTGGTGCTCGCGGGCGCTGAGCCCTCGCTGGTGCCGGAACTGCTGGACGTCTGCTATGACCGCATCCCCCTGGGCTGCATTGCCACAAACGGGCTGATCCCCATTGACAAGAAGGTGGATTACCGGATCCATGTATCGGTGTGGGGAAACGATGCAACCAGCCAACAGGTTAGAAACGCCAAAAACATGCTTTCCCGGCAGATTCAAAATTACGGAGACGATCCCCGGGCCGTTTTTGTCTATACCTTTACCCGGCACAACATCGGCGAAGTTTACGAGGTCATGGATCAGCTGGCACAAAACAACTGCCGGGCGACATTTAACATGTTTTCCGCCCCTGCGGGTTATGCCGGCGGACTGGCCCATGATGCGCAGTCTTTGGAAAAGACCCGCCAGACCATGGAAGAAATCGGCCGGCAGTATCCGGATCATGTGATTTTCTCGCCTTATCACCGGGTGGTCCACACCCACCGGCTGGGCTTGCATGACCTGTTTTCCTGTCCATATCCCCGGGCCAACGCGTCAACGGATATCGGCCTGGGACGCAGTTTCCGCCAGTACCGTGCGGATCTGACCTGGAAACGTGATACCGCCTGCTGCGTGCCGGACACCGACTGCGCCGACTGCCGACATTATGCCGCAGGCAGCGCGGTTGTGACCGCCAGGATGTTCCGGCACGCCGCATGTCCGGAAACATTTGCGGCCTGGCTCGACTACGTGGATGTCTACCTGGCCGTATGGGTGAGGGGCTATGAAAAAAGCCCGGATCTGTGCGACCGGCACACGGCCCCGCCCGCACATCATTTATTCTGAGCGGCAAGCCGCATTTGAGGTTGATTTTATGAAAACCGTGAGTTCTCTTCTTGATTTCCACTGGTATCAGCGATACCAGAATATTTCAAAACTCAATATCCGCAGTTCTATCTATGACGTGACCAACCAGTGCAACCTGCGGTGCAAGGGGTGCTTTTTTTTCTCATCCGGAGAGGACAAGGCCGCCCGGGAGGAAACCGATCCGGAGAAATGGGCGGCTTTTGTGGATTCGGAAAAGCAGCGTGGGGTGAACCTGGCCATTTTGATCGGCGGCGAGCCCACCCTCTGCCTGGACCGGGTGGCGGCGTTTTACTCCCGCATGCCCACATACTGCGCCACAAACGGGCTGATCAAGGTGCCCCGGGACCGGTTTGCCGATATGATGGTGGGCATTTCCCTGTGGGGTGATGAAGACGATGAAAAACGCCTGCGCGGAAAAGACACATTCCGCATTTCCAGCAAAAATTACGAAGGCGATCCCTACACCTATTACCTCTATACCATTACCCCCAATCAGGTGGGGCGCACCGAGCATATTATTAAAAAAATCCGGGACGTGGGCCTCAAAGTTCACATGCAGCTGCTCTCCAACGACGAAGGGGTGGACGGGTTTTACTGGCGTGACGGGGAACTGGCCGACCTTCGGGCGGAAATGGATGAAATGCTCGATGCCTATCCGGACACGGTGATTTCATCCAAATATTACCACCAGGTCATCACCACCGGAAAAATGCTGGACCGGACTTTCGGGTGGGCCGAGTGTCCGTCGGTAACCGAGCCCATGGATACCCGAAATCCGCAGCCCCGCCGCCTGATCCGGTTTATCCGCCGGGCTTCGGACCTTGAGACCATGCACCGGTGCTGCACCTCGGCCACCCGGGATTGTTCCACCTGCAAGGACGGGGCCGCGCACATGAGTTGGATCATGGTCAACAAGCGAGCGCACATGCGTTCCACAGAGGATCTGCAGAACTGGATCGAGGTGTATGAAATGTTTGCCAAACTCTATCAGTTCATTCCCTGGTGAAAACGGGCCGGTTCATGCATTCCCGCAGCAGCGTCATTGTCGGCTATGATATGGTCTCGCCCCTGGGCACGGACCCGGACGCCCAGTGGCAGGCGGCCTGTGCCGGCCAAAGCGGCATCGGTCCCCTGACCCGCTTTGAGATCAACGCGGATTTCCCGGTGCGCATCGCCGGACAGGTGCCGGAATTTGATCCCGGCCCGTATCCGTTTTTAAGCCCCAGGAAAATGGCCAACTGGAGCTCGCCCGTATTCCGGCATGCCCTGCTGGTGGTCAGCCGGGCCCTTGAAAAAAGCGGTCTGGAAATCACCTCCGAACTTGCCCCGCGCACAGCCGTGACATTCAGTTCAGCCGTGGGGGGCCAGGATGCGGTGCTTGCGGCGGACCGGCGCATGCGCGAAGCCGGCAAACTGCCGCATCCCTACACCAATCCCAATTCGTGCATCAACATGGTCACCGGCAAGGTGGCCATTCTCACGGGGGCCACCGGCCCGATCATGTCCACGATTACGGCCTGCGCCACAGGGGCGGCCTCTGTGACCACCGGGGCCATGCTCATTGAGTCCGGGCGCGCGGATCTGGCCATTTGCGGGGCAGTGGATTTTGCCCTGGTTGAACCCATTGTGGCCGGGTTTGCCACCATGAACGGGGCGTTCCGGCACAAGCCCCAAAGCCCTGTGGCCCCTGAAGCCGCCAGTCAACCGTTTTCAAAAGACCGGCGGGGTTTTGTGATCTCAGAGGGTGCGGGTGCGGTGATCCTGGCTTCCAGGCAGTTTGCCCAAGCTCACGGACTGGACTTTGACGTCGGGCTTGCGGGCTGGTCCATGACCGCAGACGCCCATCATTTTGTGGCCCCGTATGCGCCCACAGTACGGCGCTGCATCAAAGAAAGCATTGACAATGCCGGGATTTTGCCGGCCGATATTGATTCAGTAAACGCCCATGCCGCCTCCACCCGCACGGGCGATGCAGTGGAGTATGATGCGCTGCGGGCGGTGTTTGGCGCAAAACTGCCGTTGGTGACCGCCAACAAATCCATGACCGGCCATGCCATGGGCGCATCCTCGGTCATTGAATCCATTCTGGCGGTTTCGGGCATGCTGGCCGGAAAAATCGCACCCACCATCAATTATGCGCCGGATCCGGAAATGCCGGTGGATGAGATGGTCACCCACCTGCAGGCCGCAGACCAGACCTTTGTGCTCAAAAACGCATTTGGTTTCGGCGGATGCAATGCCTGCCTGGTGTTTCAACGATTCAGCTAAAGGCGGTTTTTTTCTGTTATGAAAGCACCTTTGAACAGACGCGTCTTTGTTATTGGTTATGCAGCAGCAACGCCTTTGGGCAGGACCTTTGACAGGACCTGGAACAATGCGGCAGCGGGTCTGGCCGGGTTTGGCCGGGTTACCCGGTGCAGCGTACAGAGTTTAAGCCGGGTGGTGGGCGAAATTCCGGACTGGGATCCGGCGGCGTGCGATTTCGTGGACCCCAAAGAGGCCCATAACTGGAACGCGGATTTCGTGATCCTGACCATGGATGTCTGCCGGGCGGCCCTGGCAGACAGCGGCCTTGAAATCAATGATCAGACAGCACCCGAAACCGCCTGCATGGTGGGGTCGGCCCTAAATGGCACGGATGCATTCCGCAAGGCCGCAGAAACCCTGCGTACCAAAGGCGCCCTTCGGGTCAGCCCCTATCTTCTGCCCAACCTGTGCGCCAATCTGCCAGCGGGCAAGGCGGGCATGATGCTCGGGTTTACCGGCCCGGTTTTCTCCCCCCAGGGAGCGTGCGCTTCGGGAAATTTCGCCATCGGCCTGGGCGCGCGCATGATCCGTGACGGGGACTGCGATTTTGTGCTTGCCGGCGGTGTTGATACCTGTATCATGCCCGAGATCATCCACGGTTTTGCCAACATGAACGCCACCATCAAGGTGGGCAAAAACGACCGGGCCTGCAATGATCCGTCTTTGGCCTCAAGGCCGTTTTCCGTTGACCGAAAGGGCATGGTGCTCTCCGAGGGCTGCGGGGTGCTGGTGCTGGCCGCAGAAGAGGCAGTAGCCGCACACGGGCTTGTGCCCCGGGCCGAGGTGGCCGGGGTGGGCTGGAGCTCGGATGCCTGTCATTTTACCCTGCCAAACAGGCCCACCATTGTCCGGGCCATTTCAGCGGCCATAGACGATGCCGGGCTGGCCCCGGCGGATATCGGATATGTCAACGCCCACGGCACATCGACCCGCAAGGGGGATTTCACGGAAATCCAGAGCCTGAGGGCCGTGTTTGGCCATCATTTGCAGCGCCTGCCTGTGTCCTCCAACAAATCCCAGATCGGCCACACTCTGGGTGCATCTGCGGCCATTGAGGCGGCATTGGGCATCGAGGGCATGTGCCGGGACGTGATTCTGCCCACCATCAACCATATTCCGGACCCGGAACTCGGAGATATCGATGTGGTGCCCGATTTTGCCCGGGCCGGCGGGTATGAATGCTTTTTGTCCAATGCATTCGGGTTCGGGGGAACCAATTGCTGTATCGTTTTTAAAGGAGTCTGACCATGCGCCCCAAACCGTTTCATCCGGAAATCTACAACGGTGATCGGCGTTTTGTGAAAAACCGGCACGACGGCTGCGTCTGGCACAGGTGCGAAAACCGGACCCTGTATGCGGACACGGACCGCTCTGCGGTTGTGTATCACGCCAATTACCTGCGCTACTTCGAGTTCGGCCGGGCCTCGCTCATGCGGGATCTGGCCTATCCATACGTGGATATCGAGGCCAGCGGATATGTTTATCCCATCATCGAGCTGGGAATCAAGTATCACAGTCCGCTGTATTACGATGATGCCATGTGGGTGCACACCCGGCCCGGAAACCTGGCCAAGGTGAAGCTGAGCTTTGATTATGTCATCATCCACGGCCAGACCGGCGAAATTGTCTGTACCGGATTTACCGAGCACTGCGCCCTGAATTCCGCGGGCAGGCCCGTGGGCATTGATGAAAAAACACAAAAATTATGGGAAATCTTTCCGAAATAAAACCCCTTTCGCCTGTGGTGCAAAAAATCGTTCTGCCCGCGTATCTGCAGGATCACGCTTTTGAAGGCAGGGCCCTGTATCCGGCAGTGGAGTCAATGCAGCAGCTGGCAGCCGCAGCTGCCGGGAAAGATATCTCCGGGCGGATCATGGGGCATGCCGAGTTTTCAAAGTTTCTGGAAATTGCCCAGGGCCAGGACGAGATAGATGCTATTTTCGAGCTTGTGCCCGCAGACGGCCAAAGCCTGACCGCCCGGCTCATGACCCGGCAGAAAATGCCTGCGTCGGGTATTACCCGCACAAGGGAGCATGCCCGGCTTTGTTTTTTTTCGGATCACAAAGCCGCGGCCATCCCTGATGCCCCGGCAGCTCAAACCGGGGATCCGGTTTTTCGGGTGGATGCAGAGGATGTTTACCGTGAGTTGGTGCCTTTTGGCCCGGCGTATCATAATCTTTCCGGAGACCTGTATCTGGAAAGCCGCGGTGTGACAGCGCTGATCCACGCTCCCCAACTGCCGGAGCCCGGCGGTCCCCTGGGTTCGGTGTTTGTGCTGGATTCGGCATTTCACGCCGCCTGCGTGTGGACACAGCGGTACAGGGGGGTTGTGGGCTTTCCGGTGGGATTTGATTTTCGGGTGGTGCCGCGGCCCGCAGTCCCAGGGGGCCGGTACACGGTCCGTGCAGAGGCCGGATCCGGGGCCGGGGGCAGCCAGGATTTTGATGTGTGGATTATTGCTGCAGACGGCCGTGTCTGTGAATACGTCCGGGGCCTGCATATGCGCGATGTGTTTGCCGGCCGCAGAAAACCGCCTGCCTGGATTTGCGCCAAAAAACAAACTGCCGGGGGCAAGACTTGATGATGTTTGTTGTTGTTGCAGCAATGGCCTATTTGCTGGGCTCTGTCAATTTTTCCATTGGTTTTTTCCGGATCACCGGGCGGGGTGATCCCAGAACCCAATACAGCGGCAATCCCGGAGCCACCAATGTTTACCGCCAGGCCGGCGCATCCGCAGCCGCCATGGTGCTGGGCCTGGACATGGGCCGGGCTGCGGCCGTGGCCGCGCTGGCCCTGTATCTGCTGGAGCCCGCAGGTGTTGCATGGACCGGGCTGGCCCTTGTTGCGGGAAACCGGTATCCCTGTTTTCATCAGTTCAGGGGCGGCAAGGGCGTGGCCAATTATCTGGGGTTTTCAGCAGTGATCGTGCCCTGGGGGGCGCTTGCTTCAGCCCTGGCCTGGGCCGCGGGCTTTTTTGCGTTCCGGGTGCCCTTTATTGCCTCTTTTTGCATGGTGGCCGTACTGGGCGGGGCCACCCTGTACAAGTGGATGCATACAGCCCCGGCTGTTTTGGGGGTCCTTGCCACGATTGCATTTATCGTTTTCAATCACCGCAGCAACATCGCTGAGCTGGCGGGCAGGGGTCGGTAGCAGGAAAGTGCCAATACGGTCAGAACAAACAGGCAGTGTTAAGTTTTAACTTCAAAAAAGTTGCTGTTCGTGCTTGGTTCTATAATTTTCGCATGATGCGGGCCCGGGGGTGGCTTGCTCCCTGCTGACCGCTTGCGCGCTCAATGCGACTCGCAAACCACCCCCGGGTCCGCATCATGGCCGACTGTGTGCAAAGTTTCACACCAAGGGAGTCGGAAGGAACACATTCAAGTCTTAAAAAGTGTTGTTTTCAAGCCCGGTCCCGTGGGCTGGTCCGGCAAGAACCCTTCCAAGTCCAAGGACGGGGTCGGTTTTTGAAGCGACATTGAGCGTTTACGGAAAAATTCAGCAAAGGCCGAAGCTAAAAAATTTCAAACTGTTTGAGGCCGACAGGCCGAGTTTTTGAAATTTTAAGCGAAGGCATTGGCTGAATCCGTAAACGGTCAGGAGCGAAAAAACCAACCCCGGCCGCAGGGCTTCCTTCCTGTAAAAACAGCGGACGCGGTAAAAAGCTTTTTACGGTGCCATCATAATTTTCGCATGATGCGGGCCCGGTGGCGGCTTGCTCCCTGCTAACCGCTTGCGCGCTCAATGCGACTCGCAAACCGCTCCCCGCCGGCATCATGGCAAGCCGTGTGAAAAAATTTGCGGCCAAAAAAATCTAGTCTGCGTCCAGGAGCTTGCGGATTTGGGTGCTGTCGTATTTGCCGGCCGGCGATACCGGGATTTGGCTGGTGAGCCGGATTTTTCGGGGCAGGGCGTGGCCGGGAAGGCGGTCTGACAGGTGGCGGCGGATTTGGGCTGCAGAGACCTGTGAAGCGACAAGAGCCCGGATTTCGTTTCCCCGGCTGCCGCTGTCGGCCACGCTCAGCACAGCCGCATCCGATACTTCCGGCATTTCCAGTAAGACCATCCGGATTTCATCCAAATCCACCCGCTTTCCCCCCACCTTGACAATCCGGTCGGCCCGCCCCTCCAGTGAAAATGCATTGGGGCCCACCACGCGGATGCGGTCGCTGGTGACAAAAAAACCGTCTGTATCCACGGGCAGTTCCGGGGATGTGAAGTCCGAACAAATGGCCAGGCATCCGTTTGTTTGTTTCCATTGAATGCAGTCAAAGGGAGTAAAATGGGGCTGTACGGTGGTGCACATACGTGTGGCGATACCCCCGGTCTCGGTGGAGCCGTAAATTTCCGTGATGCCAAGACCGGTTTTTTCATAAAAGGCCCGGCTGTCCTCGGGCTCCAGCCGGGCTGCGGAGCAGAGGGCGACGGCCAGGCCCGAAGCCGGCAGATCCATGCCTGCAGCCATCCTGTAATGAAGCGGGATGCTCACAAGGTATGTGGCCCGGTGTTTTTCAATGGCGGCCCGGATTTCATGGGGGTAGGTCGGTACCCCCCCGACAACCCCGGCGCCCGCCACAAAGGGGGTGAGCACGGAAAACAGCAGGCCGTAGATGTGGCAGGGCGGGACGGTGGCCACAAACCGGTCCTGTTGGGTCACCTGCATTTTTTGTGCGTGATAAATGGCTTCAAAAAACAGGTTGCCGATGGTTTTGCTCCAGGTGCGGGGAGCTGCTGTGGAGCCGCCGGTAAAAAGCTTGACAAAGACCTCGCCGGGATCCCGGATCAAAGAGGCGTCAAAAGTCGTATGCCCGGCAGAGGGCGGTACCGGGCTCACTGCTTCAACCTCCGGGGGCAGCTCCTCCGGGGCATCTGTGACAGCCTTTGAAAAACCATGCTCCTGCCGGATCCGGGCGAGAACGGTTTTTTCACATGAATAGGGCAAAATCAGGATGGCCGGGCGGGTAAGCGCTGCAAGCAGG
The DNA here is from genome assembly GCA_021737045.1 of Desulfobacteraceae bacterium. Taxonomy (GTDB): domain Bacteria; phylum Desulfobacterota; class Desulfobacteria; order Desulfobacterales; family Desulfosalsimonadaceae; genus Desulfosalsimonas. The sequence goes on from JAIPES010000032.1 coordinate 9,585, forward strand.
GTCGCGGCCATTTTCCCGCGGTCGGTTGTGCACAGACATAAGCTGACCGGACGGTCTTTGGCAAACACATGTTGCTGAAACCCGGCGGCCATTGCATAAACGTCTTTGTAGGTGTACCTGCCGGGTACGAAGTCCTCATCGGGCCGGGCCGGGCCTGCGGCCATATTTTTCAGAATTGTGAAAGGCGGCATCATGTCTTTTCGGATCAATAAACGGTTGATGGCGCCGTAAAAAGTCCAATATCTGCGTTACGCGCAATTTCTCAGAATTTCACGTACGGCTAAGTACGCTGCATTCTTCGAAATTGCCCAAGCCTTGATCTTGAACTTTTTACGGCACCATCTGAAATCAGACTTTTTACGGTGCCATCAATGGTTGACGATACCTGGAAAAACGGTCAGGCGCAAAAAAACTGACCCCGACCGAAGGGCTTCCCTTCTGAGAAACATCAAACGATGTAAAAATCTTTTTCCGAAACCCTGATGGCACCGTAAAAAGTCCTAAAACGGATATCACCGTCAACCACTAAAGAGGCAACTTATTGATTTTACTTAACACTTAATCACTTAAAACTTAACACTGCCTGTAAAAAAGACTTTTTACAGGCTTATCAAACCCTCACGGGTGAATAAAATCAAAATCAGATGAAAATCAATCCTTGCGCGAGAATTTGATATAATATATTGCATTTTGACTTGCAAGCGGTTATTTCCGGAATCATTAAACCCCTTAAGGAGGCAGTTGTGGGCCTTTCCAGAATGCTGGCCGTACAATTGATCAAAACACGCTTTGTCCGTCGCGCCGTGCGGGAAAACGCCGACCTGGAGATTTTCCGGCAAAAACCCACTCCCCGGGTCATTGCCGGCCTGGTTTTGATTGGTGCCAGCTATGTCTTTTGCTGGCCGGTTATCAGTGCCCTGGGGGTTTTTGCCGCCTACATGCGCCAGCCCCTGTGGGTGGTGGCCGGCGCCCCCTTGGTTTGGACCATGACCCATTTTCTGTGCATGTTCGGCGCGTATCTGGCCGGCAAGGAGCATTCCAGGGCTTTTTTGAAATGGGCCCTGCGCCTTTTTGTTGAAAAACACGCCCCTGACTGCCTTCCGGACAAAATCTGCTGATTTTCCGGCCCCCGTCTTTGTGGTCTTTTTTCAATATCTTGTTTTTATTAGAGTATGCTTTGTGTCCGACATTGCGTGTACCCGGCTTGTACACGCAATGTTTGATTGGATGGCTTTGACTCGGGTCTGTTCATGGCGAAATAATGCCTTTTATCTTTAAAATTCAAATTGTTACACTGAAAACTTATGTTTTGGTATGGTTCTTGTATGCAATAGAGCGAACAACACGCAAGCATTTATCTATTATTCAAGCGGTTCGTATATGGAGGGTAAAATGAGCAGCAATACGAAAACAGCAGTGGTCTTTCCGGGGCAGGGCACCCAGCGGCCGGGCATGGGTAAGGATTTTTACGACAATGTATCGGCCAGCCGCCTTACTTATGAAGAAGCATCTGACGTGCTGGGCTGGGACGTGGGCGCCATGTGCTTCGGGGAAAATGAAAAAATCAATCTCACCGAGTATGCGCAGCCCTGTATCCTGGCAACCGAGATCGCGATGTTAAGGGGCCTTCAGGAACTTTACGGCTTTCATCCGGATTATTTCGGCGGTCACAGCCTGGGAGAATACACGGCCCTGGTGGCCGCCGGCGCCATGCCCTTTTCAGACGCCCTGAAAACCGTGGAAACCCGCGGCCATCTGATGCAGGAGGCCACGCCCCCCGGAATTGGCGCCATGGCAGCAGTGATCGCCAAAAATATCGATATTGAAAAAATCCGCAAAATGCTCGAAGATCTTCCCATGGATGTGGCCAATATCAATTCCACCGACCAGGTGGTGATCAGCGGCCATGCCGGCAGCATGGACAAGGCAAAAGAGCGCATCAGCGGGTCCATGGAAAATCAGGACGACATGCGATTTGTGCCGCTAAACGTCAGCGCGCCCTTTCACAGCCGTTTCATGAACGCCATCAAGGAAGCCTTCCGGGAAGTGCTGGCCGCCGTTTCCGCAAGGATGAATTCCAAAAACGCTGCACGGGTGACCTCCAATTACACGGGTCTGTTTCATGCGGCCACATCCGACCGGGTCATTGAGGCCCTGGTGGCCCAGTTGAGCGGATCGGTGAAATGGCGTGACAACATGCAGGCCCTTGCGGCCAGTTCCCGGCGGATCTATGAGATCGGGCCGAACCGTCCGTTGAAGAATTTTTTTCGCAGTCTGGATATCCAGTGCAAGTCCATTACCAGTCTTTCGGCAGCAAAAAGGGAATTTAGTGCATGATGGCTTTTGACAGCAACTATTGGGCGGTCATTATCGGCGGCTCCAGCGGCTTTGGCCTGGCTGCGGCCAAAAAACTGGCCGCCCACGGAATGAACCTCTGTATTGTGCACCGGGACCGGCGCAGTGCAATGAAGAAAATTGAACCGGAATTTGACAAATTGCGCCAGACCGGTGTGAATCTGCTGGCTTTCAATCTTGACGGGCTCTCTGATGAGGGACGGACCCGGGTTCTTGACGAGCTTTCCGGTGCCCTGGCCGATCAGGGACGCATCCGCCTTGTGCTCCACAGCGTGGCTTTTGGCAATCTTAAGCTGTTGGGTCCCTATCCGGGCTCTCCTGTGCCCGGCCAGACCCGGAACCTGCTGGCCAATGAGGCCGGCGTGTCTGCCGAGCGCATGGACGAGATTGTGCAAAGCGCGTTTTCACAAGGCTACAATGCCGTCTATCCCCTGGTTGATGACAAGGGGGATTACAGCAACCGCCAGTTTCTCGGGGCGGAGGATTTCAATCGCACCCTCCAGGCCATGGGATACAATATTGTGGAATGGGTCCAGGATATCCTGTCCAGAAACCTTTTTGCAAAAGACGCCCGGGTGCTTGCCCTGACAAGCGAGGGAAACACAGTTGCCTGGAAGGGGTATGCGGCCATTTCCGCGGCCAAGGCCGTGCTTGAATCCGTCAGCCGCGCCATGGCTGTGGAATTTGCACACAGCGGGATCCGCTCCAATATCATCCAGGCCGGCATCACTGATACTCCGGCGCTCCGGGCCATTCCCGGAAGTGACCGGATCCGCGCCCAGGCTGTCTTGCGCAATCCCTTCGGACGCCTGACCACCCCTGAGGACGTGGCGGATGTGATTTATCTGTTGTGCACGGACGAGGCCGCATGGATCAATGGTGCGCTTATCTGCGCAGACGGCGGGGAGAGGGTCGGATAAGCCAATGCTTTACCTGCACGGCCTGGGTCATTTTTACCCGGACAATGTCATTGACAATAAGTTTTTAAGGGATCTGGATATCGGCAGCGATGAGCAGTGGATTCTGGAACGCGTGGGCATTGCCGCCCGCCGTACCTCCCTGCCCCTGGATTATATCCGGCAGACCAAAAACCGCGATCCCAGGGCGGCCACCGAGGCAAGTCTGTATACCCGGGCCGGGGCCGGGGCGGCGGCAGCCCGCATGGCCCTTGACAGGGCGAAAATTGGCCCCCAAGATATCGGCATGGTGATTTCCGGGACCTCCACGCCCAGATACACCATTCCTGCAGAAGCCTCTGTGATTGCAGCAGAGCTGGGCATTCAGGCTCCTTGCATGGACATGAATGCCGCTTGTTCCACTTTCCTGGTGCAGCTGGCCTTTCTTGATACCATGGCCCCGGAAAAGGCCCCGGATTTTATCCTGGTGGTCAATCCGGAAAACTACACCCATGTGGTGGATTATGCCGACCGCAGGGTGGCGCCTTTGTTTGGTGACGGCACCAGCGCGGCCGTGGTTTCGGCCCGACATCTGTCACGTTTTTGCTTTGAATCCCTGCAGTACGGATCTGATCCGGCCTCCTGGGACAGGGTGCAGATTCCCAGCGGCGGCCATTTCAGGCAGGACGGCAGCCAGGTTCAGCGCTTTGCCATCCGCAAGGCCACAGAAGGCGTGCGCCGGCTTCAGGACGAGTACCCGGAAAACCGGGACCAATTCCGGTTTGTGGGCCATCAGGCCAACCTGATGATGCTTCAAACCGTCTGCCGCAGGTGCGGAATTGATGAAGGCCGGAACCTGTACAACGTGGTCGAATACGGAAATACCGGGTGCTCAAGCGCACCGGCCGTGCTCAGCCAGAATTGGGAGCAGCTGCAGCCGGGTGATCACATTGCCGTGGCAGTGGTGGGCTCCGGTCTGACCTGGGGCCACGGTTTGCTTAAAATCAACGATTGATGGCGCCCTAAAAGTCCAATATCTGCGTTACACGCAATTTCTCAGAATTTCACGTACGTCTAAGTACGCTGCATTCTTCGAAATTGCGCAAGCCTTGATCTTGAACTTTTTATGGCGCCATCAGAGATCAGACTTTTTACGGTGCCATCAAAGATTCGGAATAACATATGCAATACCAGCAGTTTTTACAGCAAAAGCAATTTGATCTGGCCCAGCTCATCGCCTTTTCCTACGGCCGACTGGTCAACGACCCGCCGGCGGATTTTGACGCCCGGCTGCCGGCGCCGCCTTTTTTGATGATCGACCGTATCGTGTCCCTTGAGGCCAACGGCAACAAGGGCGTGATCACGGCTGAACAGGACATCCGGCTGGACGCCTGGTATTTTCAGTGCCATTTCCCGGGTGATCCGGTACAGCCCGGATGCCTGGGCGTGGATGCGGTCTGGCAGCTGCTTGGTTTCTACGGGGTGTGGCGCGGGGCATTGGGTGCGGGCCGGGCTCTGGGATGCGAGGAAGTGGTGTTCAACGGTCAGATCCGCCCGTATAATGAGCTGGTGCGCTTTGAAATCGAGGTGCTCCGGTTCAGGGAGATGAAAAGCAACGGATCTGCCATTGTCATGGCCAACGCCCAGATTCTGGCCGACAACACCCCGGTTGCCACGGTTAAAAAAGCCCGGGCCGGGATTTTTAAAAACATCGCTGACAGCAATTACCCGAGACTCGAATAGAAAGTGTTAAGTTTTAAGTGTTAAGTTTTAAGTATTTCTTTTCAAGTCTTAACTCCTTGGTTTTTTTTCTTAAAACTTAACACTTAAAACTTAACACTTTTTCAACCGAGGTATATATGACCGATACAGAAAAGATATGCGCAGGCAGGCCCGTGGCCCTGGTCACAGGCGGGGCCGGGGGCATTGGCGCGGCCTGCTGCCGGGCGCTTTGCGACAAAGGTTTCTGCGTGGCCATCCATTTCCGCAAAAGCGCCGAACCTGCCCAGAAATTGCTGGAAGAACTCCAGGCAGGGGGTGGGGCCGGCTTTCTGCTTCAGGCGGATCTGGCATCTGCCGAGCAGATAGACGCCATGGTCAATGAGATCAAAAAACAGGCCGGCCGTGTGGATGTGCTGGTCAACAACGCGGGTTTTACCTTAAATGACATGATCCTGACCATGAAGCTCGACGACTTTGACGCCCAGCGAAGCGTGGGGCGCGGGGCCTGGTACCTGACCAAGCGGGTGCTGCGGGTGTTTATGTTCCGGCGCGCATCCGGCCGGATCATCAATATTTCCAGCGTTGTTGGCCATACCGGGAACGCCGGACAGATTCCCTATACCATGGAAAAGGCGGCCACCGATGCCATGACCAAATCCCTTGCCAAGGAACTGGCCGGGAAAAACATCCTGGTCAATTCCGTTGCTCCGGGTTTTATTGACACGGACATGACAGAAGCCCTGTCTGAAGACATCCGCGGGCAGATCCTTTCGGCAGTGCCCCTGGGCCGGATGGGCCGCCCTGAGGAAGTCGCCGAAGTGGTGGGGTTTCTGGCCACCGGGGGAACCTATATCCAGGGCAGCGTGATCCATGTCAACGGAGGCATGTATGGGGGATGATGCGCGGATGATCCAACAGGTCATGGATCTGATCCCTCAGCAGCGGCCCTTTCGTTTCATCGACGATATTCTGGAAGTCGATGACAAGCACATCAGGGCCCTCTACCGGTTCCGGGACGATGAGTTTTTTTATCAAGGCCATTTCCCCGGCCATCCGGTCACCCCTGGGGTGATTCTGATTGAAACCATGGCCCAGGCCGGGGTCGTGGCCCTGGGGATCGCCATTTTGCTGCACCAGAATCGGCCGGTATCCGAGATCCGGGAGTTAAAGACGCTTTTTACATTTGCCGAATCCGTGGAGTTTACCGGCATGGTGGCACCCGGGGAAAAAGTCACGGTGGTTGGAGAAAAGATTTATTTTCGCAGGGGCAGCATTAAAACAAAGGTCAGCATAGAACGGCAAAACGGGCAAAGCGTTTGTACGGGTGTGCTGATGGGAACAGGAGTGAAACTCGATGCATAAAAGGGTTGTGGTTACGGGAATGGGCGTTGTCAGCCCCAACGGCATAGGATTGGACAATTTTGAAACCGGTCTGCGCCGGGGGGCCTCCGGGATTCGTTTTATACCCCGGCTTGAAGAGCTGAAATTCGGATGCCGGATCGGCGCCGTACCCGAAGGTTTTGACGAGGCCTGCAGCCGGTATTTTGACAATTTCCGGCAGCAGTCGTTTTTGAGCGAAACCATTCGGTATGCGGCTGTATCGGCCATGGATGCGTGGAAAGATGCCGGTTTTGCGATTCCCGGAGACGAAGATCCCCCGGACTGGGATTCGGGCACGGTGTTTGGCTGCGGCATATCGGATATGGAGGTGATCGCAACAGAAGTGGTACCCACAGTCAATGAAGGAAGAGTCAAAAGATTGGGCACCCGGGTGGTGGAACGGGTCATGGGCAGCGGCACAAGTGCGCGCATCGGCGGATTGCTGGCTTTGGGAAACCAGGTGACCTCCAATTCATCGGCCTGCAGCACGGGCTCAGAGGCCGTTGTGGAGGCGGTCTGGAAGATCCGCACAGGGCTTGCCAAACGAATGGTGGCCGGCGGTGCTGAAGGCGCTTCGCCTTACACATGGAGCGGATTTGATTCCATGCGCGTTCTGGCCAGGAAATTCAACGATGATCCTGGTAAAGGTTCCCGGCCCATGAGTGCATCCGCATGCGGGTTTGTGCCGGGCGCCGGGGCCGCGGCCCTGGTGCTCGAAGACCTGGAAACCGCTCTGGACCGGGGTGCACGGATTTATGCTGAGGTCAAGGGCGTTATGGCCAATTCCGGCGGTCACCGAAACGGCGGGTCCATGACCGCGCCCAATCCCGAAGGGGTACAGCGTTGTATCCGCGGGGCAATGAAAGATGCCGGGGTCGGCCCGGAGCAGATCGATGCCATCAACGGCCATCTCACTGCCACGTTTGCCGATCCCCATGAGGTGAAAAACTGGTCAGCCGCCCTTGGCCGGCAGGCGGCGGATTTTCCGTGGATCAATTCCACCAAGTCCATGATCGGCCACTGCCTGGGCGCCGCAGGTGCCATTGAAACCGTGGCGTCCGTGCTGGAACTTGATCGGGGTTTTCTGCACCCGTCGATAAACTGCGAGGATCCGCACCCGGAGATTGCCTCCTTTGCCGACCGGTTTGTCACCACGTGCAAGGAAATGCCGGAACTCAAAACCATTGCCAAGGCCTGTTTCGGATTCGGGGATGTCAATTCCTGTCTGATTCTTCAAAAATGGGAAAATCAATATTAACATATGGAGGAAACAAAAATGGATAAACAACAGATTTTCAACGATGTGGTGGGCATTATCAAAGACTATGTCAAGGATGAATCAAAACTGGCAAATGTGAGCATGGAAACCTCCATTCTCGATGATCTCAAGGTCAATTCCGCCCGGCTCGTGGATATCATCATCCAGTTTGAAGACACCTTTGACATTGAAATCGATGATGATGACGCAGACAACATCCGCTCCATCGGTGATGCGGTCAATTATATCGCTGGCCGGGTGGGCGCAGACCAGGGCGCTGAATAATTCATCCTATGGACCACCGGATAAAACGCTCTTTAAACACCCAGGAGATGCTGGGCCGGTTTGCCGTGTGGCTCACCGCGCCCCTCATTGTCCTGGCCATCCGTCTTGCCGGCTGGCGGATCCGGGATCTGGCCGCGGTGCGCCGCCGGATCCGGGATTTGATGCGCCAGCACAGGGGACCATGGCTGATCTGCGCCAATCACCTGACCCTGATTGATTCCTTTATCCTGGCCTATGCCATGTTTCCCACCTGGCGGTACATGACAGATTTTCACATGGTGCCCTGGAACATGCCGGAATACATGAATTTTAACCGCAATCGTCTGGTGGGGGGATTTTGCTATCTCACCAAGTGCATTCCGGTGGTCCGGGGCGGCGATCGGGAGGGGGTCAAGCAGAGCCTGGAAAAATGCGTGCAAATCCTTCAAAAGGGCCAGAACCTCATGATTTTTCCCGAAGGCACCCGTTCGCGAACCGGGCGGGTCAACACCCGGGATTATACCTATAACGTGGGGCGATGGATGTGTCAGATGTCTGACGTCCGGGTGCTGTGCATGTATCTGCGCGGCGACAGCCAGGATACCTACAGCGATTTTCCCCTCCGGGGCGAAACCTTTACCCTCATGGTGGAGCCGTGCCGCCCGGAAACCCAACTCAAAGGGCTTCGGGCCCACAGGGACTGCGCCGGACAGATCATCGGGCATCTTGCTGAAATGGAGAAGCGTTATTTTGCGCGCCGTGGGAAATGATGTGGTGGATCTGAGGGCAGATGGTGCATGGGGAAAAAGCCGGGATAAACGTTTTGTCTGCCGGGTGCTCACTGCATCCGAGCAAAACCGGCTGGCAAAAAGCCAAAACCCCGATGCCTGTTTGTGGGCGATGTGGGCTGCCAAGGAGGCCGCCTACAAGGCCGTATCCAGGATATTTCCGGATATTTCCGCATGGCCCGGCCGCTACGAGACGGTGTTTGACCATCCGGGCCTGCCCCGCCAGTTCGCCGGCACGGTTAACACCCCTGAAGGATCCGTGTGTGTGCGCCTCCATTGGGATGAAAACCGTGTTCATTGTGTGGGGCTAATCGGTTCTTCGGAGTTATGGCAAGACCTGACAGCCGATGTGTTCGAACCCGAAGACGGTGCGCATCCGGCAATAGAGTCTTCAGCAAAAAAGATTTCCGCCGCTGCCCGCACCGCTGCGGCCGCAGCCATTGGCCTGCATACGGGCCTGCCCCATGGCCTGGTAAAAATTGAGCGTACTCGCGTTTCTCAACGCTCGGCCCCGCCTGTTGTCAAAATTCAGGGGATCCACACGGAAACTCCCGTCAGCCTCAGCCATCACGGCCGATTTGCGGCTTTTGCCTTCCTTGCACCCCTGCAGGCCCAATCTGCTGCAATGTGTTCTTGACTATTTTCACCGTATTTTTTACAAATAACTTTTTACAAAAATCTAAATCCGGGCAGAGCCCTTTGCGGTTTTGTGCGGGTGTTTTTCAAACAACTGGGCAGATATCCATATGAGCAGTAGCCGACAGGACATTGAGGCCGAAATATACAGAATTTTCCGGGAGCAGTTTGAAATCGAGGACCCGGGTCCGGATGAGGATCTGCGGGAAGTCCATGGTTTTGACAGCATTGACGCCATTGAACTGCTCATGGAAATTGAAAAGCTTTTTCAGGTGGAAATGGACCAGGAAACCAAAAAGGAAGCCTTGTCCTATATCCGGACCATAAACGGTATCTGCGATTACATAGAGCAGGTTCTGCCCGATGCAGATGCCCGTGTATCAGAGGCGGTCAACCGCTGATGGATAGAAGAGTCGTCATCACCGCAGCATCTGCCATCACACCCGTGGGCAATTCAAAACAGAAGATTGTCCACAGCCTTCAAAACGGTGTTTCCGGGGTACTGCCCCTGCGCCGGGACGATCTGCTGGCCGATTATCTGCACTGCCGGGTCTTTGGCACCGTGCAGGAACCCATAGAGTACGGTTTTGAGCGAAAATACCGCAAAACCATGGGGCCGGTGTCCTATTACGCCTGCCACGTGGTTGGACAGCTGCTGGAGCAGTCCGGGCTGAGCCGGGAGTTCGTCTCCTCGGGCCGCATGGGAGTGGCATTCGGCTCCACCCACGGCAGCCCTTCGGTGCAGCGCCACATCTACAAGGCCCTTTACCATCAGGAAAAAGGCGTTCCCGGCTCGCTTGGCGCGGTGGATTACCTGAAGTCCATGGTGCATACCACTGCGGTCAATATCACCAAAATGTTTGAGATCACAGGCCGGGTGATCTGTTCCTCCACTGCCTGCACCACAAGCAGTCAATCCATCGGCTACGGTTATGAAATGGTGAAATACGGAATGCAGGATGCCATGGTGTGCGGCGGTGCCGATGAATATGACACCACAACCGTGGCGGTGTTTGACAACCTGCTGGCCTGTTCCACGGCATACAATGACCGGCCCGGACAGACCCCGCGCCCGTTTGATGCCGACCGCGACGGTCTGGTCGTGGCCGAAGGCGCAGGAGCCGTGCTGCTGGAGGAATACGAAGCCGCCAGAAAACGGGGCGCCCCGATTCTGGGCGAAGTCATTGGGTTTTCCTGCAACAACAACGGCGGTGATCTGATTTTTCCCAATCTCGACGGCATCACCCGCACCATCCAACTGGGCCTGGAAAGCGCCGGGATCGGGCCGGAGGCAATGGACTTTATCAGCGCCCATGCCACGGGAACCAAAATGGGCGATGTCATTGAGGCCCGGGCTATTGAGCAGGTTTACGGAAACTCGCCCATGGTCACCGGCCTGAAGGGATACACCGGCCACACCATGGCCTCCTGCGGTGTGATTGAAACCATTATGACCCTTTATATGATGGAAAAAGGTTTTGTCGCCCCCACCCTGCACCTGGAAAATATTGATTCCAGATGCACCGGAATCGGCCATGTCACACAATTAACCGAAAAAGAAGTCAATGTCGCTTCCGTGCAGAATTTCGCATTCGGCGGGGTCAATACCAGCCTTGTGCTAAAAGCCCCTGCGCTCTGATATGAGCCGGTGTGTCCGATTTTTAAAACCCGTGGTGGACGCCGGGGTCACCCTGGTGCTTTGGGGCTATTTCATTTTCGGGTTTCTTTTTTTCTTCTCACCTGTTTACGCCTGGGTGTTTTTATTTTCCGCAGACCGGAGCCGGGCTTTTCAAAGGCTCAATCACCTGTTTTTCAAAAGTTTTGTCCGTTTGGTGCGCATTGTTGGGCCGGGTTTGAAAATCCGACTGGATAAAAGCCTTGACCGGCTTGCCGGCTGCGTAGTGGTGGCCAATCACCGCTCCTATCTGGACCCGGTTTTGCTGACCGCAGCCTTTGAAAAACACAGCACCATCGTCAAAAGCGCCTTTTTCCGCACGCCCGTGTTTGGCCGGGTCATCCGCACGGCCGGATATATTCCCTCGGATGCCGCCAACGGATTTTCGGATTTGCTGATCTCCCGCATGCAGCAATTTCCTGTTTTTTTCCAAAAAGGGGGGGTGGTGTTTATTTTTCCCGAAGGCACCCGAACCCGAACCGGCCGCCTGGGGGAATTCAATCCCGGGGCGTTTAAAATCGCCCGCCGGTTTGAAGTCCCTGTTGAAGTGCTTTGCATCAGCGGCACGGACCGGCTGTTTGCCCCGGGCAGATTTTTGTTTCACACCTGCATTCAAAATCACATCACGATCCGCCGGGCCGGAGCCATTCCTGCAGATCAGGTCCGGCAGCTTTCCTTAAAGGAGCTGATGCAAAAAAGCCGGGAAATCATGGAAGCCGGTCTTTCTGATTCGTGACTTGCCGGAGTTTCCGGCAAAAGGTCGCTTTAACCGTTTTCGCATGGGGCCGGGCAGGTAACGGTTTGCTCCCTGCTGACCGCCTGCGCGCTCAATGCGACTCGCAAACCGTCACCTGCCCGGCCCCATGGCCCGCCTTCAGTTTAGGGCCGTGATTTTCAGATTTCTATATAAAAACAACGCGTGTTTGAGTCCGATTGCTTTCCGTATCGGCCGGGCATCCCTGGATACGTTGCCCGGGGTTCTGTTGTTTGGATTCCGGAGGCGGTTGTGGTAATAATACAGGTTCACATTGACAATAAAACCGCAGGATGTTTTTCCAGGAAATGGACATGACAGAAAACAACCGTTCCGGCCGGTCCCTCCGGCAGCGTCTCCTTGAGCTGGAAGCCGAGAAAAAATCTCTTGAGACCATTATCGAGACCATTGAGGACGGTTTTATCGAAACCGACCTGCGGGGCAATATCACCCGGTTTAACCGGGCCTTTTGCCATATCAGCGGCTATGGGCCTGAAGAAGCCCACGGGCTTTCCTACCGGAAATACATGGATGAGCACACCGCCCTGAGCGTTTACCGGGCCTTTAACAAGGTGTACAAGACCGGAGTGTCCAACAAGGCGTTTGATTATGAGATCATCCGCAAAGACGGTCAGCGCCGCAACCTGGAAATCTCCATAGCCCCCATCCAGGGCGAGGACGGGCGGGTCAGCGGATTTCGATGCGTGATGCGGGATGTGACCAAGCGCAAAAGGGCCGAAAACGAGCTCATGGGCCAGCGCCGCCGGCTGGAGGCCATCTTCCGGAGTGTGGATGATGCCATTATCACCGTGGATACGGATCTCAACGTGGTTGAGGCCAATGACGCGGCAGCCAAGATTTGCGGGATCCAGGCAGAAAAACTGCCGGCAACGTTTACATGCGGCCATGCCGGGCAATGCAGCTGCGCATGCCTGGATATTGTCAAGGAAACCCTGGCCAGAAGAAGAGCCATGCGCGATTACCAGGTCACCTGCGGCCGGCAAAGCGCGCCCATGCAGAAGGTAAGCCTTTCCTGCGCTCCCCTGGAGGATCCCGCCGGCCATTTTCTGGGCGCGGTGCTGGTGATCCGCGACATTACCCGCCTCACGGATCTGGAAAGAGAGCTGGAACAGCGGCACCAGTTTCACCGTATCATTGGTAAAAGCCACCAAATGCAGAAGATCTACCGCCTGGTGGAAGATATTTCCGATTATGAGGCAACTGTTTTGATCCGCGGAGAAAGCGGCACCGGCAAGGAACTGGTGGCAAGGGCCATCCACGACAGCGGCAGCCGGCGTTTTAAGCCATTTGTCTCGGTCAACTGTTCGGCCCTGGCCGAACAGCTGCTGGAAAGTGAACTCTTCGGCCATGTAAAGGGCGCGTTCACGGGTGCGATCCGGGACCATATCGGCCGGTTTCAGGCCGCCAACGGCGGCACCCTGCTGCTTGATGAAATCGGGGAAATCTCGCCGCTGATCCAGCTCAAGCTGCTGCGGGTGCTTCAGGAAAAAGAATTCGAGCGGGTGGGCGATTCCCGTTCCGTGCGCGTGGATGCCCGGGTAATTGCCTGCACCCACCAGGATCTAAAGGAAAAGGTCCGGCGCGGGGAGTTTCGTGAGGATCTTTATTACCGGTTAAATGTGCTGGAAATCCGGATTCCGCCTTTGCGCGAAAGACCCGAGGATCTGCCCCTTCTGGTGGAGCATTTTGTGCGCCGGTTTGAGAAAAAATTCCGCATGTGCATCGACGGGGTCAGCCCCGAGGTCATGGATGTGTTTATGAAATATCACTGGCCCGGCAATGTCCGGGAGGTGGAGCACTGCATTGAACGGGCCGTGATCTTAAGCCGGGGCGGTACAATCGGCATTGAACATATTTCCGGGGAAATTCTGGGCAGCATCCGGTCGGGCAAACCGGCAAAGGCCATGAAAAAAGAAGAGGAAATCCGGAGGATTGCCCAAATCCTGGAGCAGACCGACTGGAACAAGGCCAAATCCGCCCGGCTTCTGGGCATCAGCCGCAAGACCTTGTATCAGAAAATCCGCAAATATCAGATTTCCCCGGAAAAATCCGCACAGGTGTAACCGGTTCCACATGTGTGGGGTGACAATTTTGTTTCTTTTATTCATGAATCCGGCTGCACTGGCTGGATGACATTTGGTAAGCCCTTCTTTTTTTTCATTTCTTTCGGTTGGTTATCTTCTGTTCATGAGGCGGCGTATCAGCTATCCACAATGGCATGGATTTTGATAGTCTGATGTGAAGGCATGTTTCCTGTATGCCAGAGGAATAAAATCACACCAGGAGAGGTTTATCCATGAAGGAAGTGGTCATTACAGCAGCGGTCAGAACGCCTGTGGGCAAATTCGGGGGGGTGTTTCAATCCCTGGGCGCCCTGGATCTGACCATCCTGTGAAAAAACCCTTGAGCTCAACCGGGACATCACCAATGTCAACGGCAGCGGCATCAGCCCCGGCCATCCCGTGGGCGCCACGGGCGCCCGGATTACCACCACACTGCTTTTTGAAATGGAACGCCGCAATCTCAGTAAAGGTGTTGCCTCCCTTTGCGCCGGCGGCGGAATGGGGCCCGCCCTGGTTGTTGAGCGGGCATAAGTGTTTTGACTTCATAAAAACAGAAGACCCGGTAAAAAGTCTCGAGCAGACGGCTTCGTCAAAACTGAAAGAAAGAAAAATCATGGCCCAGATTCTTGCAGACCGCAGAGATATCGATTTTGTTCTCTATGAGCAGTTTGATGCAGAGCAGCTGACCCGCTACCACAAGTTTGCCGATCAGAACAAAAAACTTTTCGACATGCTGATCACAGAGGCCCGCAACCTTTCTGTCAAAGAGATTCTGCCCACTAACGCGGAAGGCGATGAGCAGGGTGTTGTTTTTGAAAACGGGCAAGTACGGGTGCCGGAATGCTTTCATCGTCCTTTCCGTCTGCTGCTCGACGGGGAATGGACTTCGATGATCGAAAGTCCGGAATACGGGGGGCAGGGCATCCCCAACATGATCAACACCGCGGTGCTGGAATATATCTGGGGTGCCAACTATTGCCTGGCCAATTACGGCATGATGGGACACGGCACCGGAAAGATGATCGAGCTGTTTGGTACACCCGAACAAAAGGCCCTTTTTGTCAAAAAGCTCTACAAGGGCCGGTGGGGCGGCACAATGCTGCTGACCGAACCCGAGGCCGGATCCGATGTGGGTGCACTGACCACATCAGCGCGCAAAAACGCCGACGGCACCTACTCGATTACCGGAAACAAGATATTTATCACCAACGGCGAACATGATCTCACCGAAAATATCATCCATCCGGTCCTGGCCCGGGTGGAGGGCGCGCCAGCGGGCACCCGGGGGATTTCCATTTTCATTGTGCCAAAGATCCGGGTCAATGAGGACGGTTCGCCCGGGGAGCCAAATGATGTGGTCTGCACCGGGGTGGAAAAAAAGATGGGTATTCACGCCAGTGCCACCTGCAGCATCGCCCTTGGCCAGAAAGGACAGTGCCGGGGCTTTTTGCTTGGCGCGGAAAACCAGGGCATGTCCATTATGTTTCACATGATGAACGAGGCCCGGTTAAACGTGGGCTTCCAGGGGTTTACCTACGCTTCTGCGGCATATTTGTATGCAGCCAATTATGCCAAACAACGCATCCAGGGAAGAGACATTGCTGCGGGAAAGGATCCCGAGGCGCCAAACGTGCCCATTGTGGCCCATCCGGATGTCCGCCGGATGCTGATGTGGATGAAAGCTCATGTGGACGGCATGCGAAGCTTTATCTACTATGTATCGCTTCTCATGGACCGAAAAAACGCTGACCCGGAGGGCAGCCGGTCAGAAACCGATCAGGATCTCATTGATTTTTTCATCCCCCTGGCAAAGGCTTACTGCAGTCAGCGCAGCTTTGACGTTTGCGCAACCGCCATGCAGGTCTACGGCGGATACGGATATACCCGGGAATTTCCGGTGGAGCAGCTCATGCGCGACTGCCGGATCACCTCCATTTACGAGGGCACAGACGGGATTCAGGCCATGGATCTTATCGGGCGCAAGCTGCGGCTTAAAAACGGGCGTTTGTTTGCCTGTTTTGTCGAAGACGTGGGAAAAACCATTTCCCGGGCAAGGGATATCCCGGCCCTCACGGACCTGGCCGATGTTCTGGCCCGGGCGCTGGCCAGACTGGAGCAGGCCGCGGGCAAAGTGTCCCGGCAGGGCTCTGCTGATCAGATCAGAACCGCCTATGCCTATGCATTTCCTTTCCTGGAAGCCACCGGTGATGTGATTGTGGCATGGATGCTTTTGTGGCGGGCCTGCGTGGCCTCGGAAAAACTGGCGGCCAAAGTGCGCAAAAAGGATAAAGACTACTATCAGGGCATGGTGCAGACGGCTGAATTTTTCATTTGTAATCTGCTGCCCCCGGCCATGGGAAAAATGGATTCCATTGTTTCGCCCATCAGCGCGGCCATTGATATTGCCGATGACTGTTTCGGCGGATAAAGACGAATAAGTCTGCCGCCGTGGGTGTTTTGCAGGAGAGCCCATGAAAGTTGCTACCAGCAGGGATATTTGTTTATTTGAAGTGGATGAAGACTTTGTCCTGCGGCCCAGGGTCCTGCTCAATTGCATGCAGCATGCTGCTGCCCTGCATTCTCATCAGGCCGGGTATGCGACTCCGGATATGTTAAAGCAGCAGAAAGCCTGGGTGCTCTACAGGCTTGCATTACAGGTGCACAATCAGCCGGTTTTCGGCGCTCCCCTGGAAATCGTGACCTGGCACAAGGGTACCCGTGGGTTTCGGTCATACCGGGATTTTGAAATCTATCAGCAGGGCCGCAAAAGCGTGTCCGCTGCAAGCCTGTGGCTCTACATTGATCTTGTTCGCAAAAAAATTCTCAAGGTGCCCGGAGATGTGGCCCAAAGCTATACCGTGGAGACAGATGTTGCCCTGGAGGCTGATCTGGACCGCTGGAAGCCGCCGGCCATCCATGAGCCGGACATCACACGGACCATCGCGGTCCGCGCCTCGGATTATGATCCTTTGGGGCATGTCAACAATGCCCTTTACTTTGACTATCTTGAAACCCTGGCTGCACCCCTGATGGAAAACCGCCGGAAGTTCGGCGCCATTGCCATCCAGTACAACAGGGAAATCCCCGGACAAACCGCGGAGATCTGCGCAGCCTTGAAAAAGCAGGAAAACGGCTTTACTTTTGAGATCAAATCTGCAGCAGACGTGCATGCAGCAGGGGAATTTGTTTTGCAACCCCACAAATAAAACCGTTATGCATATAGAGGTGCCGCCATGATGACAGCCCGGCAATATGAAGAAAGTCTTCGAAAACTTAACCTTGTGGTCTACATGTTTGGCGAGCGCATTTCCAATCCTGTGGATCATCCCATTATCCGCCCGTCCATGAACGCGGTGGCCAAGACCTATGAGCTGGCCCATCAGCCGGAACATGAAGACCTGATGACCGCGGCCTCGCATTTGACCGGAAAGAAGATCAACCGGTTTACCCATATCCATCAAAGCGTTTCCGACCTGGTGAAAAAAACAAAAATGGGCCGGCTGCTCGGGGCCCACACCGGGTGCTGTTTTCAACGGTGCGTGGGCATGGATGCCTTAAACGCCATTTCCATTGTCAGCCATGACATTGACGCCAAATATGATACCAAATACAAAGAGCGGTTTTTGAAATACCTCGAATATGTGCAGGAAAATGACCTGACCTGTGACGGGGCCATGACCGATCCAAAGGGGGACCGCTCCCTTCCGCCCCACAAGCAGCCGGACCCGGACATGTACGTGCATGTGGTAAAGGAGACCGAAGAGGGCATGGTGGTGCGCGGGGCCAAGGCTCATCAGACCGGGGCGGTCAATTCCCACGAAATCATTGTTATGCCCACCATTGCCATGCGCGAGCAAGACCGGGACTATGCCGTCTGCTTTGCCCTGCCCAGCGATGCCGGGGGCATTACCTATATCATGGGGCGCCAGTCCTGTGATACCCGCAAGACCGAGCAGACCCGGCTGGATACCGGAAACCCCGCATTCGGCGGACATGAGGCCCTGGTGATCTTCGATGATGTATTTGTCCCATGGGACCGGGTTTTCATGTTCCGGGAATACGAGTTTGCCGGCGTTCTCGTGGAAAAGTTTGCCGGCTATCACCGCCAGAGTTATGCCTGCAAGTCCGGGGTGGGCGATGTGCTCATCGGGGCCACCCAGACCATTGCAGAATATAACGGCACCCAGGGGGCCTCCCATGTAAAGGACAAAATCATTGAGATGAACCATCTCAATGAAACCCTTTTTTGCGGATCTTTGTCATGTGCCGCAGAAGGCCGCAGGGAACCCAGCGGCACCTACAGTGTCAACACCCTGCTGGCCAATGTGTCGAAGCAAAACGTGACCCGTTTTCCCTATGAAATCGCCAGGCTGGCCCAGGACGTGGCCGGCGGGCTCATGGTGACCCTGCCGTCGGCTGCTGATTTTGCCTCTTCGGAAACCGCCCACTGGCTGGAAAAATATTACGGTGCCAGTGCGAATGTGCCAACTGAAAACCGCCGCCGCATTCTGCGGCTTATTGAGAACCTGACTTTGGGAACCGCTGCAGTGGGTTATCTCACCGAGTCCATGCACGGGGCGGGTTCGCCCCAGGCTCAGCGGATCATGATTGCCCGTCAGGTGAACATGCAGCAGAAACAGCAGATGGCCAAAAACCTCTGCGGCATCTGAAATCAGACTTCCAAGGAAGTCCAAGGGCGGGGTCGGTTTTTGAAGCGACATTGAGCGTTTACGGAAACCTCCGTAAACGGTCAGGAGCGAAAAAACTGACGCCGGCCGCAGGGCTTTCTTCCTGCAAAAACAGCGGATGCGGTAAAAAGCTTTTTACGGTGCCATCAAACTTTATTCGGATCTTGTCATGTGGACGTTGATGTGGACCGGGGGCTGCTCGGGGGTGGCGCGGATGCCGTTGAAAAGAGTGTTAAAGAGCGTTTCTGTAAGATCTGTGAGGCTTTCGGGTTTGCCCAGCAGGCTTTTTCGGGTGACCAGGTGCTCGATGCTGCCCCAGATCATGGCCCGGATCACATACGGATCCATGTCCGGCCGGAATTCATTGCTTTCGATGCCTTCTTCCAGCACCTGGATGTAGTTTCGCGCTGAGGACTGAACAACGCGGTAGGCCTCGGTTTTTAAAAAATTGGGATTGCCCTTTAAAATCAGCATCACCACATTTGCGTAATCCGGATTGCCCTCGTAAAGGGCCAGGTGCCGGTGGATCAAAAAGCGAAGTTTGTTTGCGGCACCATGTATGTAGGGCAGAATTTCGCGGTTTTTTTCCTGGTAATGCTGGATGATTTCCCCGGGAATGGCAAACAGCAGCTCTTCTTTGGAGGAGAAATAT
The DNA here is from genome assembly GCA_021737045.1 of Desulfobacteraceae bacterium. GTDB lineage: Bacteria > Desulfobacterota > Desulfobacteria > Desulfobacterales > Desulfosalsimonadaceae > Desulfosalsimonas. Next base: position 28,737 of record JAIPES010000032.1, read on the forward strand.
TCATAAATGGTGGCTTCCGATACCTTGGCCTTTTTGGCGATATCGGAAATCGTGGCGGTCTGAAATCCCTTTCTGGCAAATATGTGCTCAGCGGCCTTTAAGATGGCTGCGGCTTTTTTGGGGTTTTTCAGATTTTTTTGGCTGCTTTTGGGAGCTTTGTTCGTCATTGTACACACCGGTTATTGGGTTGATCGATTATTATTTTATCAAAATTGATGGTGCCGT
>JAIPES010000033.1 GCA_021737045.1 Desulfobacteraceae bacterium
GCCGTAAAAAGTCCAATATCTGCGTTACGCGCAATTTCTCAGAATTTCACGTACGGCTAAGTACGCTGCATTCTTCGAAATTGCGCAAGCCTTGATCTTGAACTTTTTACGGCACCATCTGAAATCAGACTTTTTACGGCGCCATCAGTATTTTGACTTAACACTTAATCACTTAACACTTAACACTTAACACTGCCTGTAAAAATGATGTTTTACAGGCTTATCAGGAGTTGAAATGAAAGCCATCGCGGATTTGTTGTTTGAAGCCAAAATTCTGAAAAATATTCCCAGGACCGGGTTTGCGTTTCTGGGTGCGGGCCGGGAGTCTGTTGCGGAGCACTCCTTTACAGCGGCGTTTATCGCCTTTGTCATGTCCAGAATGGAGCTTGAAGTCGATGGCCAGCGCCTGGTGTCCATGTGCCTGCTCCATGATCTTCCCGAAGCCCGCATCGGTGACTTGAATTACGTACAGAAAAAATACGTCACCGCAGACGAGGACCGGGCTATTGCCGATGTGGTGGAAAACCTGCCTTTTGACAATGACATTGCTGAACTGCTGGCCGAGTTCAACGGCCAGCAGACCCGGGAGGCGCAGCTTGCCCATGATGCCGATCAGCTGGCCTTTATTCTGGATTTGAAATCCATTTCCGATGTGGGCGGCAAAACACCGGAAAAATGGCTGCCGGTGGTGAGAAAAAGGCTGAAAACCGAACTTGGCAAAAATCTGGCCGAAGCTGTCTCCACGCGCAGCTGGGATGCATGGTGGATGGAAACCTATGCCGAATAGCACGGATAAAATCCTTGAAATAAAAGGCATTTTGTTGTACCTTATGATGTTTGTAAATTCAGGCGAGCAGTGATATCGCCGCCGGTGAATGGATAAAAAGGACCATTTTGCAATGGAGCTGAAGCTAAACGAGTTTGCACGGTGTTTGCAGATGCCGGTGACCACCATCGAACGGTGGATCCGCCAGGGCCGTATTCCGGCGAAAAAAATCGGGGATTCCTGTGTTTTTTCCGACACCGCGCTGAAAAAATGGGCCAGGACCCACAACCTGTCGTTTTGTCTTCCCGACGAAAAACAGGAGGAAAAACCGGACCAGAAGATGGAAACCCTTTCAGAGGCCATTGATCGCGGGGGTATCTATTACGACATTGCCGGCGATACCGTGGAACAGGTCATTGATTCGGCGGTATCAGCCATGCAGCAACTCGGGTCCGACACTGCCCGGCGCGTGCTTTATGAAAGCCTGGTGGCAAGAGAGCAGATGATGTCCACGGGCATCGGCAACGGGGTTGCCGTACCCCATCCCCGAACACCCCTTAGCAACAGCGGCATTGCCGACCAGATGGCGGCCTGTTTTCTGGAAAAGCCGGTTGATTTCAAGGCTGTGGACAAAAAGCCGGTGCACGTGCTTTTTGTGCTGGTGGCAACCACGGCCCGGCAGCATCTGCACCTGCTTTCCCGGCTGTCTTTCTGTCTCAGGGACAATTCGTTTCTGGCGCTTCTGTCCCAGCGGCCTGAGCCTGAAACCCTCAGAAACAAAATGGCCGAATTTGACCAGCGTTTAAACAACGGTGAATAAATTCGCGTTTTTTCCATCTCACTGAAATACCGGCAAATAAAATTGACTTTGTTTTCAGGATCAAAAATTTGGCGAACCCCTTCCAGGTGGGTGTGGTTCCGCATGGACGACCGACTGCTGTTGATCGCCATCGGCGCCCTGGTGGGCGTGTGCAGCGGTCTGGCGGCAGTGGCGCTGAATACCGGGCTTCATTTCATGGCCGGAGCGTTGTCCGGGCTGCGCACCCACTGGTGGCTGTTTGTGCTGCCGGGCATCGGGGCCATGCTGTCCTCGCTGTTTCTTGAAAAGGGGGTCCGGGAAGGCGCCGGCCACGGCGTGCCCGAGGTGGTTTACAGTGTATCGCGCCACGGGGGTCTGCTGCGGCTGCGCTCTGCTTTTTCCCGTCTGATTTCCTCGTGTCTGACCATCGGCAGCGGCGGTTCGGCCGGCCCGGAAGCTCCAGTGGTCATGAGCGGGGCATCCATCGGCTCCAATGTTGCCCAGTTTTTTTCCTTAAACGAGCGCCAGCGCATCGCCCTTGTCGGGTGCGGTTCCGCGGGTGCACTGGCGGCCATTTTCAACGCTCCCATCGCCGGGCTGGTGTTTACCATTGAAATTATCGTTGGCGAGTGGTCCGCCCGCAATATCGTCCCCATTGCCGTGGCTTCCGTGGCCGGCGCCCAGGTCAGTCGGCTGCTTCAGGGAAAGCAGATCGCATTTACCCACCTTCGCTTTGAGGTGGGGATTACGGCAACGCTTGCCGCCATCGGACTGGCTGTTGTCACCGCCCTTGTCTCCATCGCCTTGACCCGGGCTTTGCGGGGATCCCATCATTTCTCCGGAAAATTTCCGCTGCCCTTCTGGGTGCGGGCCTTTTTGGGCGGATGCGTGGTGGGCGCAATCGGGCTGATGCTGCCGGAAGTGCTCGGCGAGGGGTATCATTCCATCCGCCAGATGGTGGAGGGCTCCTTTGCCCCGGGCCTGGGTTTGGTGCTTTTGCTGGTGGCCGCCAAGATCGCGGCCACGTCTTTTACCCTGGGCTGGGGGGGATCCGGTGGCATATTCGCCCCGTGCCTTGTCATCGGCAGTTTCTCCGGGCTCATGTATCACCGGTTTCTGGAAATGCTCTGGCCGGGGTTGTCTCTGGTCAACGAGGGATGCTTTGCGCTTCTGGGAATGGCGGGCCTGGTCAGCGGGATTTTGCAGGCCCCTTTGACCGGCATTTTTCTGATAGTGGAGATCACCGGCGGCTATGAGACCATTCTGCCGCTGATCCTTGTCTCAGCCCTGTCCACAACAATTTGTCATGCCTGGGAGCCGGCATCCTTTTATTTCCGGGACCTGGTGGAAAAGGGGCAATACCTGCGGCCCAGAACCGATGCCAAGGTCCTGGCGGATTTAAGCATCGCCGAACTCGTGGAGACCGACTGTAAAACAGTGCCCCGCAGCATGCGGCTCGGCGAGTTCATCCGGGTGATCCAGCAGTCCCACAGAAATTATTTTCCTGTGGTGGATCCGGAAACCGGGCAATTCGAAGGCATGATCCATCTCGATGATATCCGGCCGTATCTGTTTGATCCGCTGCTTTATGAAACGGTTTTTCTCGAGCAGATCATGGAAACAGACGTTGAGACCGTTGATATTCATGACGAGCTTTCAGGGGTGCTTGCCCGAATGGATGCAAAGGGCTTGTTCAGCATGCCGGTGGTATCGGCCGACCGGTTTATCGGCATGATTTCCAAGGCCACCCTGCTCGACAAGTACAGAAACGAATTAATGGTCCAGACCCTTCACTGACCCCCGGGGCCAGGCCGGTTTGCCGCCGGCTGAGAGCGGGCCGCAATAAAAGGAGATGCGCCATGGAAATGCAGATGCTCCACATTTTCCGAAACACTCCCCTGGGCAGGGAAATGCTGCTGCAATCGGCTTATTTTTGCAAACAGCTGGAAATCCTGCCGCTGATCTACATCCCCGATTATATCAAATTTTTGATGTATTTTGAAAACGACGTGGTTCAGGTGGATCTGGATGCCTCCTATTTAAAGGCCCCGGACAGCGCAAAAGCGCATGCCTCCGAGATCGTGCAGGGCATGGGCCTGCCGCAGCCCAGGTTTTTTGCCCCCAAACATTTTACCGCCTCAACCCTGCCGGATCTTCCCGTGGATTTTGATTTCATGTGCTGTCCCAGAAGCATCTCGGATCTGTCTTCCAAAATCGGCCTGGGCTACATCGGTCCCCGGGTACGGCGCATTGTCAAGTCCGCCCGGTTTCCCGTATTGATCCCCAGCGCGGTTTACAAGCCGTGGACAAGCATTGCCGTGCTCTTTGGGGGCTCTTCCAATGCGGTCAAGGCATTGCGCCTGGGCATCCGGCTCAGCCGCCGGTGCGGCCTGCCACTGGACGTGTTTTCCCATCCGGAAAGCCGTTCCCGGCAGGATTACGAAAACATTCTCCAGGAGGCCGGACTCAAGGAGGATTTTGATAACTACGTGCGTACATGGCAAATTTTTGAAAACCGCTCCTTTGCGGAAAATATGTATGAAATCCCCCACGATGCCCTGCTGGTTCTGGGCGCCTACGGTCATGGTTTAATCAAGGAATTGCTTTTCGGCTCCACAATGGAGGTCGTGCAGACGGTTACGCCCAACAGCATGCTGATTGTGGGCCCCAATTACCGGGCTGTCATCTGATACCGGATAAAGATGAAAACGCTCGGTTCAGTTGAGATTTAAAGCTGGAGATCCACCCGGTTTAATTCAATGGGCCGCCGGATCACACTTTTTGCAGTTTTCTGAAACTGGCGGGTAATGTCAGAGACGTAAAACCGGGTTGTGCCGTTTTTGCCCAGCCTGGCATCTGTTTCCGGGTTGTCTGTTAAAAATTGCCGGATTTGCCCGGCCAGGGCCACAGAGGAGTCGATGATGCGCACTTTTTTGCCGATTTTATGGGCGATGACCGGCTTGATTACCGGATAATGGGTGCAGCCGAGAATCAGGGTGTCAATCTGTCTGACCTTTAAGGGGTGGACGTATTTTTTGACAATCATTCGGGTTTCAGGCTTGTCTGTCCAGCCTTCCTCCACCAGGGGAACCAGCAGTGGGCAGGCTGCGGAGTGCACTTTTGTCTCAGCACTGCGCCGGCGGATTTTTTCCTCGTAGATGCCGCTTTCAATGGTGGCCCGGGTGCCGATCACACCGATGATGTTTTTGCGCGTCTGTTCCAGGGCCAGGTCCACGGCCGGACTGATGACTTCATAAATGGGCAGGTCAAAGCGGTCCTGGAGGGTTTGGGTGGCCACGCTGGATGCGGTGTTGCAGGCCATGACAATGATTTTGGCCCCTTTTTCAATCAGAAACTCGGTGTTCTGGATGGAATATTCCACCACTGTGCGGCCGCTTTTGTTGCCGTACGGCGTCCGGGCCGTATCCCCGAAATAAACAATGTCATGGTCGGGAAGTGCGTCCATGACCGCCCGGACCACGGTGAGCCCGCCGATGCCGGAGTCAAATATGCCGATCATGAGGCTTTTCCGTCAGCAGATGAGCCGGATTGCTGTTTTCGCATGGCCTCTGTTTCTTCTATTTTTTCTGCCGCACAGCGCAGGATGTCGTTTTTGTCAAAGCCCGTGCGCATGCCCGGGCAGGCTTCTGCCATCACATCCCAGCCCGCGGGGTTTTTCAGCAGGTTTTCAATAAACGGCCAGGCACGGCACATTCGGGGTTTGACCGGGTGGATGGTGCAGAGCTGGTCCCAGAACACGCAGAACCCGTCGTCCTTTTGCGCCAGCACATAGCCGCCGGCAGACGGTGTGCAGTACCGGCAAAGAAAAACATCTTCCGAAATGCCCAGGTATGCGGCAATGCTTTCAATGTCGGTGCGGGTAATGTAGGTGCCCCCGTAGCCATGGCAGCACTGGCCGCACTGCTGGCACTCAAACAGGTCTTCCGGGGTGATTTCAGACCGCACGCCGGGCCTCCATGGCTTTTTTCAGGGTCACCTGGTCGATATACTTGAGTTCCCCCCCCATGGGAACCCCGGAAGCAATCCGGGTGACGTTGACCTCAAAGGTTTTTAAGGCCTTGTCAATATAATCGGCTGTGGCCTCGCCCTCCACGCTGGTGCTGGTGGCAATCACCACTTCCTTGACAGTGCCTGCGCGTACCCGGGCAACAAGTTCCCGGATGCGGATTTCTTCCGGGCCGATACCGTCCATGGGAGAAATCAGCCCCTGGAGCACATGGTAGACCCCGGTAAATGCGCCGGATTTTTCAATGGCCGCCATGTCTGCCGGGCTTTCCACAACGCAGACAAGGCTGCTGTCCCGGCCCGGATCCCGGCAGATGGCACAGGTTTCCTGATCGCTTAAGCAGAAACAGGTCTTGCAGACCGTGACCTGTTTTTTCAGCTCCCCGATGCTTTTGGAAAGGGCTGCAACTTCGGCCTCCGGTGCGCTCAGCAAATACATGGCAAAGCGCTCCGCGGATTTCTGCCCGATTCCGGGCAGTTTGCAGAACTGCCGGATAAGCCGGTACATGGCTTCTGGATAGTGTTTCATAGAAAACGGGCCGCCTTTTTTCGCGCCTTACATCATGCCCGGAAGATTCATGCCGCCGGTGAGCTTGTTCATTTCCTCGGAAACCATTTCCTGGGCGCGGCCCAATGCGTCGTTGACCGCTGCGAGCACAAGGTCCTGGAGCATTTCCACGTCCTCGGGGTCCACCACTTCCTTTTCGATCTGAATGGAGACCACCTGCTGCCTGCCGTTGGCCACGGCCTTGACCATGCCTCCGCCTGCAGTGGCTTCGATGGTTTTGTCGGCCATTTCCTCCTGCAGCTTGCTCATTTTATCCTGCAGCTGCTGGGCCTGCTTCATGAGTTTTCCCATATTCTTCATTGTGTACTTCCTCCTGCGGGCAATATTTTGATATCTACAATCTTGCCGTTAAATGTTTTGACTGCCGCATCCACCAGGGGGTGGTTCAATGCCTCTTCCCTGAGGGTTTTGGCTTCCTGTTTGCGTTTTTCCGAGTGGTTGGCCTCTCTGGAAATATTGAGTTCCACCCGGACATTTTTTTCCAGAAATTCGCTGCAGAGCTGCTCCATGCGGGTGATGTTTTTTTTCCGGTCAAGGAGTTCAATGTTGCTGCCTGATGACTTGATATCAATGACCAGGTGCCTGCCGTTTATCTCACGGAGTTGGCTTTCACCCATGCATGCGGCCAGAGACGGCTTTTGGGCGGCAATATGGTTTTTTAATGCCGCCCACAATGCCTCGTTGGTTTCATAGCCGTCAGCGGGATCTTCGGGCGTTGACGCGGTTTCCGGGCCATCGGGTTCCGGCTCCGGCTCAGGTGCAGTTTCAGGCTCCGGGACCGGCCCGGGGCCGGGATCCTGGTTTTCCGGTAAAGCCGCGGGCTCCGGGTTCCGGGGCTCGGATGCCGCCTCCGGCACGGCATTTACCGGAAGCGGTCCGCCCATTTCCTGTCTGAGCTGGTCGAGTTTTTCAATGAGCGTGTCCATGGACATGGCCGGCCGGATCTGCAGAAGCTTGAAAAAGGTCATCTCCAGCGCATGTCTGGGCGAGACAGACTGTCTGATCCGCCACTCGTCGGAAAACAGGGTGTTGACGATCTGGCTGAGATAGGGCTCGCTGACATGTTCCACCTGTTTGGCCATTTGTTTTTTTTCATGTTCGGGAACGTCTGTAAGGCTTTTTTCCGCCCCGCCCATTTTGATCAGCAGCAGGTTTCTGAAATGCACGATCAGCTCGGAATAAAACCGCAGCAAATGCCGGCCCTGGCGGTACAGGGCATCACAGATGCCCACAAGGGCGGCGGCATTTCCGGAAAAAAGGGCGTCTGCGGCATCAAAAAGCACCTGCCGGTCAATGACCCCGAGCATTTCCACCACCTGCTCATCTGAAACCTTTTCGGAACTGCAGGTCACAATCTGGTCGAGCAGGCTTAACCCGTCGCGGATGCTGCCGTCTGCCTCCCGGGCAATAACAGCCAGGGCGTTTTGGCTGATCTGCATCTGCTCTTGCCTGCAGATTTCCGCCATGTGGCCTGTGATATCGTCAATGGCCACCCGCCGGAAGTCGTAGCGCTGGCAGCGGGAAAGAATGGTGACCGGGATTTTGTTGGGCTCTGTGGTGGCAAAGAAAAACAGCACATGGGCCGGGGGCTCTTCCAGGGTTTTTAACAGGGCGTTGAAGGCCGCATCACTGAGCATGTGGACCTCATCGATGATAAAAATCTTATACGGGCTGGAAGAGGGCTTGTATTTGGCGGTTTCCCGAAGCTCCCGCACGTTTTCCACCTTGTTGTTGGACGCCCCGTCGATTTCAAACACGTCAGCAGCACTGCTGGTGGTAATTTCCCGGCAGGAGGGGCATTGGTTGCAGGGCTTGTCCGTGGGGCCGTTATGGCAGTTCACGCATTTTGCCAGGATCCGCGCAACAGTGGTTTTGCCCGTGCCCCTGGGGCCGGAAAACAAAATGGCATGAGCCAGGCGCCCGGTGGTGACCGCATTGGCCAGGCTGCGGGTGATATGGGCCTGGCCGATGACATCGTCAAACTGTTGCGGACGGTATTTGCGTGCAAAAACCAGATAAGCCATGCCGGCGGTGCCTTCAATCCCTGCTTGTTGGTGCGTGCATCATCCCTTTCACTGACCGCTTCCGGAAATGCCGGCATTTGCCGTGGATTGTCTCTACAGGCCGGCGGATTTCGGCGGTAACAGCAAAAGCAGAGATGATGGGGAAGGGTTCTTGTCGATCCGTGCCTTGTTTCCGGGCATAAAAAGTGGCGGAGAGAGAGGGATTCGAACCCTCGGTACCCTTGCGGGTACACACGCTTTCCAGGCGTGCACCTTCAGCCTCTCGGTCATCTCTCCGCAGGCACGTTTTTTATGGGAGCCCCTTAAAAATTGTTTTTCCTTAAATACCAAAAAAAGGGCGTTTCGTCCCGGCAGGAAACATCACCAGGCCGGCCCCGTCATGCAGTGGGTGTTATACCCGGCCTTTGGGTGGTTGTCAAGGAATCTGGTTTAAAAAGTTGCAGATCCGGTCCATCTGATTGTTTTGCCGGGCGGCCCTTGTTTTGGCAATGCCTCTAAGCCCGTCCAACCGCCTTCCTCACTTTTGAGGCCAGTTCCCGGATGGAAAATGGTTTTTGAATAAATTGAACGCCTTTTTCAAGAACGCCGTGCTGGGCAATGACCCCGGATGTGTAACCCGACATGTAAAGGGCCCTGATTTCAGGATCGCAGGCGGACAATTGCCGGAAAAGCTGCCGGCCGTTCATCTCCGGCATGACAACGTCGGCGATTGCACTGATGTAGAGCAGCCTCCGCAAGAAGCGTTCCTGCATCAGGCGGATTTCATCGCTTGGGGCCCAAACCCGGTCAGAGCCGGGCGGCAAGGCGATTGTTTTGATCAGGCCCCATATTTTGCGCAATGTTGGTTTCCCTGGTTTTTTGCCGTTACAATTGAAGGCTTCGTAAAAAGTTCAAGATCAAGGCTTGCGCAATTTCGAAGAATGCAGCGTACTTATCCGTACGTGAAATTCTGAGAAATTGCGCGTAACGCAGATATTGGACTTTTTACGGTGCCATCACAATTCCACCAGGTGAAATGCAACCTGCTGCAAATCTTCCTGGAATTCCTCTCCGCATTCCTGTGCAATATCATTGTCCGGGTGGTATTTCCATCTTATTTCCACTGACACCCCTTTTCCGGCGGCCTCCTCGAGCAGATCGAAAAAATTCATAAAAACCTTGGAACTGCTGCTGTTAAAATAAATCAGCTCGATGTCCATATGAATATCTTCGTTGCTTAACTGCTGAAGGTATGCTTCCAGCCATTGCAGCATGGGAGAGTAGAATTTGGCGGAGTTTTCCGGATAAGATTCCCCGCTGATTTCCAGGCGGTGTTTTTCAGGGTCAAAGTGAATTCTTGGGGTTGATTTGGTCTTTTCCCGAAAAAAAACTTCCATTGCTGACTCCTTAAACAATATATCCAATGCCATTGAGGTATCATTCAGATAATCGCGGTGACCACAAAAAAATCTTTTTCTGTGCTGGTGGGCAGGATACTGAATTGAATCGGCTGTGAGGCCTTGCGGGCCATTTCGATAAAACCCAGCCCGGCTCCCTTGCTTTGTTCTGCCGGGTCTTTTCTCCGTTGCTGCTTGTAGTAGCGCTTGAGTTCATCCTTGTCCATGGACTTAATTTTGTTGAGCTTTTCAGCAAGGGGGCCTTTCTGGTCCTGAGTAATGTAGTTGCCGCATTGGATATAAAAATGGTTTTCCTGTTTGCCGATGATTAAAACCCCAAGGCTCAGATCCTGCTCTTCACCGCCGATGACCCCTTTTTCCGCGGAATAATTGATCACATTCTGCATGAGTTCAACAAAAATCGAAAAAACTTTTTGTGTCACGCTGGTACTTGTTTCTTCCAGGTTCATTTTCTGTCGCAGGGTCTCGCCGATGCCTTCCAGCAGGCTTTGGGATACCGGACCGCTGAAACTGAAAATGATGCCTTCATGCCTGAGTTGCTCGTAGAATTGTTCAATCTGATGCATCATTGCCCACCACCTTTTCTTTGATCTGATTGCGGCCTGCTTTTTTGGCTGCATAAAGCTGCCTGTCAGCGGCCTCGATAAGGTCTTGGTGCCTGTCGATTTTTTCCGGAAACATCACTGCCACGCCAATGCTGACCGTGACAACCGGTGCAATATCAGAGCATTGGTGCGCAATGGCCAGTTCACCAATACGGCTTTGAACATCGGATGCAACCGTTATCGCACCGGTTGACGTTGTTTCCGGAAGTAAAAGAACAAATTCTTCACCTCCATACCGGGCCGCCAGATCCCCGGGTCTTTTAACGGCCCGGCCCAGAGCGCCGGCCACCTGAATGAGGCAGGCATCTCCTTCTGCATGGCCGTAATGATCATTAAACTGCTTGAAATAATCCAGATCCAGAAGAATCAGCGCCAGCGGGCGGCCGGTTCGCAGGGCCCGGTTCCATTCCGTTTCCAGGCGCTCGTTAAAGCACCTTCTGTTGGCAATTGAAGTCAGTCCGTCGATATAAGACATTTTCGACAGGATTTCCTTATGAGACTGGAGCTCAGCATTTAGTTCATTGAGATTTTTCTGCATGCGATCGCTCATTTTCACCAGCCGCTGGGTCTGGCGGAAAAGCTTTTTGTATTCGCTCAGCAGCTCTGAATATGGCTGGATCAGGGGATTGCCGGCATTGTTTTCTGATTGCAGAATGGATTCGGCTTCATCTATCACCTTTGTTTCCCTTAAAAATATGGATTCTTCGCCCAACGTATCCTCTCCTGCTTTAAACCATCTTATAATACTTATCCCGCTGATCCGTCTCTGGAGTCAGGCTTTGAGGTGCAGACCGACAACCGTGATATCATCGCGTTGTTCCTCGCTGCCCTGAAATTTTTCCATCATATTTGCAAGGCTTTGTTTTTGTGCGTCCATGGGGTCTTTGCAGATGCGGGTCAGAAAATCGCGGATGCGCCGTTTCCCCAATGGCAGGCCGGTTTTTTCACCGATTTGGTCAAATGTTCCGTCAGTGGCCAGATAAACTCTCAATGGCTTGTCCACGGCAATTGTGTGGGTTTGAAACGGGTAGTCGGGATTTGAGGAGCGATACCCCAGGCTTTGCTTGTCTCCCTTGATTTCCAGGAGCCTGCCGCCGTTCTCATAGAGCAGCCCCAGGCGTGCACCGGCAAAGAACAGGGTAGACGAAGAACGCTGATACGTGCAAAGGGCCATGTCCAGACCGTCTTCTGAAAACCGGCAGGTCTTTTGGTTGCCGAGCATATTTTGGACAATGCGGCTGACTTCCTGCAAAACCCGGTGAGGGCGCTGCAGCCCGAACTCGCTTACCACACGATTCAAGACCGAAACCGCCGCCATGGTCATAATGCCGCCGGGGACCCCGTGGCCTGTGCAGTCAATAACCGCTATGGCAAAGCCGTCTTTTTGATCCTTGCTCCAGATCATATCCCCGCTGATAACATCTTTTGGCCGCCAAAGAGTGAAGCATTCCGGGACAAATTGTTTTATCTGCCGCTCTGTGCTTAAAATCGCCTGCTGGATGGTTTGCGCATAGTGAATGCTTTCCATAACATTGTCAAGGACTTCGGATTTGGCATTGTTGGCCTCCTCGGCTGCAATCTTTGCGTTTTCCAGAAGCCGGGACTGCTCTTCGAGTTCCCGGGTCCGCTGCCGGACCTTGTCTTCCAGCTGCCGGGTATGATCTTTGATCTTGCCTACCATCACGGCAAAAGCCCGGCTCAGGTCACCGATCTCGTCATTTTGGGCCGAGGGCAGGGGCGCATCATACCGGCCCCGGGAAAGAGCTGTGGCCGAATGATGGAGCCTGTTTAAGGGGCGCAGGATCATCCTGTCCACCCCGTAGCCGAAAAGCGCCACCAAAACGATAAACATAACGGCCAGACCGGCAACAGCCGTTGTAATCCAATTTTCATCAATTACCTGTGCAGTCTTCAAATCCACGGCATTGACCACGTACCATTTAAGTTCCGGCAGCCAGGACAGGGCCAGAAACTGTTTTTTCCCATCCAGGTGGGCCCAAAGAGAGGAAACAGTGCCTGGTTCCTTCCGGGCCTTTTCCATTGCTTTGGCCAGTTTTTTGTCCTCTGCGGCGCCGCCAAGCAGATCCTTGAGGCAAAACTGCGCTTTGCCGGCATTGGCACCCGAGCCAAAGGAGATCAGGCTTTGATCCGGATGGGCCTGGATAAGGCCCTGGCCGTTGATGATCATGGGGGTTACACCGGGTTCATGGGTATCGATGAATTCATTTAAAAAGGTCCCGAGTTTCAGTCCTGTTCCGGCAAGGCCGATTTTTTGATCATCTTCGCGGACAATCACGTTGATCCAGACCCGGGTTTCTCCAAGATGTACATCATTATTGATATTGATGTTGAAGTTTTCGCATTCGGCCATGGTTTGAAAAAACCACAGGTCATCAGGGTTGTCCGGATCCAGGTGATACCGCGGCTGCCGGCTGTAGGGTTTTTCCTTGTTGTTTAAACTGTAGGCAAGGGTTTCACGATTGATAATAAAGTAGTTGTTGTCGGCAAAATCCCGCCGGAAACCCCTGGCCTCCCGGAAGAACAGGGCTTTTTTCTCTGATGAATCTTCGTTGACCAGCCATTGGCGAAGCAGCACGGAATCTGCGAAACGGCGGGCCAGGGCAAGTTCTCTGGTGACAGGGGCTTTGATTTTCTGGGCACTGAGCCGGGTAAGATTTCGGGTATAGGCTTGGCCCAATTCCGCACGCCCCTTTTCCAGTATCTGCCATCCGATCACCACAACCGGGCCCAGTACCACCATGCATGCCAGGATCAGTGCCAGCATGGACTTGATCCGTAAACGGGACTTGAAAAGCGCCATGAGTGGATCACCCTTTGGGAAAAAAATCAGCTTTTCTGTTTCAGGCTGCCGCCCGCCGGAAACAGAAAATGGTTTAATTTTGGCTATTCCTTTTGCATCTGACTGAAAAAGCGAAAGATTTGTATTTGCTGCAAAAGGCTGCGGCGATAATGGATTTTATGAAAAACCGCGGTGCACAATAAAAATGCTCCGGCTTATTCACCTATCGGGCGGGAAAACTTATTTCTTTAGCCTTTTTATGGTATGCTGCAGATAAACAGCCACCAAAGCCGGGAGAAATCAACATGGTCGGGTTCTTGAAAGCAATGTATGTCAGGTTTCTGGGCAAAACACCGATTGCCTTTAAAATCGTTTTTGCAGACGGCATCTGTTATGCTCATGGCACCGGGCCCCCGTCTTTTGTGATTCGGTATAAGACAAAAACAGCCCAGTTCAATTCCATGCTGTTTTTCGGATGGGGACTGATTGAATCCTACATTAACGGCGATGTGGATATAGAAGGGGATTTAAAAGCCCTGATTCGGGCAACGGCCGATAATGAATCGTCTTTGGCCCAAACCGCCCGGCAGACCCGTATTTTCCATCCCCTTATCCGGATGCGCAATCTGTGGCACGAGCTGCTGTTTGGCAACCGCAAAAGCAGCCGGGGCGTAAAAAACGCCCTGGCTCATTACAACCGCGGATCGGATATTTTCTGGCAATACCTGGATCCCACCATGACCTACACCTGTGCATACTGGAAAGAAGGCACCCGGAGTCTGCGTCAGGCACAGGAAAACAAGCTCGATCATGTCTGCCGGAAACTGCGGCTCAAGCCGGGCGAACATTTGATCGACGTTGGCGGCGGCTGGGGCTCGCTGCTTTTTCATGCGGTAAAAAATTACGGTGTGGTTGGCACCAACTTAAGCCCTACCATGGACCAGAACCGCTGGTTGCTGGACAAGGCCCGGCAGGAGGGCATTGCTGATAAAATCCGGGTCCAGGAAAAGGATTTCCGCCAGGTGACCGGCATATATGACAAGTATGCCTCCCTGGGGGTGTACGAACATGCGGGAAAAGGCCAGCTCAAGGACTGGATCCGGTCCATGGCGCAATGCCTGAAGCCCGGGGGCATCGGCCTGCTGCATTTTATCGCCCATGACCGTCCCATGGACACGGATTTTTTCATCCGGAAACATATTTTTCCCGGCGGATATCTGCCCGGCCTGACCGAGACCATTGATTTAATGGCCGTCCACGGCCTGGAAATACTCGACATTGAAAATCTCCGCCGCCACTATGCCCTGACCCTGGATCAGTGGGCGAAAAGATTTGATGAAAACTGGTCCATGATCAACAGCTACAATCCCAGGCTGTTTGATGAACGCTTCCGCCGGACCTGGCGGGTCTATCTTCATTCCTGCGCCGAGTTTTTCCGGACTCCCAATTCGGTGCTGCGGCTCTACCAGATTACTTTTTGCAAGGGAAACACCACGGATTACCCAATGGACAGGGGTTTTATATACAACTCATAGATATTGGCTGCAAAGATTGATTTACCGTTTATGCCGGATGGTCATGGGATCTGACGGGGCCGGCTTGTCATGCCAGGGCATGTGCTTTCGGTAATACAGGCGCATGGCTTCAAAAATAATTCTGGGCATGGTGAGATGCGGCATGACCGGATGGCGCAGCAATAGCCCGAGGTGGGCCGCCCGGGTCAACTCCCGGCCCTTTGCCTGAAAACGGGCCTCAAAGATTTTTTCGCCTTCCCGGACCAGGTGGATGGCAACATCTATGGTTTGGCCCGGCGTGGTGCAAAAAAAATCGTATCGGCCGGCCATGTTGTTAAATGGCGATACGTGAAAGGCCTTGTCAGCGGTATATTGCAGGGTTCCCGGTTCAGATGTGTCCGGGGCCGCGGGCCTGGGCAGATAAACGTGCCGCTCTCCGTAAGTATTGCTCACCTCGGCTGCCAGGCAAACCACCGCTCCCTGGCGGTCAAGGCAGTAATAGAAGCAAACCGGGTTGAAAATATAATAGAAATACCGCGCAGAGGTGATCAGCATAACAGTTGCCACCTGTGCCCTTTCGGCTTCGGGCAGCAGATCCAGAAGCTTTTCCTTTATGCTGCCCGGTCTGTTGTCCAGGTAATCGGCATCATTGATGGTTGCGGGCCGCAGCCGATTGTAGCCGAAAAACGGCAGTTTTTTGTCCAGCAGGGGCAGTTCATCGATGTCAATGCCGTACATGTAGACCGGGTATTGAAAATGATGATACACCGGCAGATGACGGGTATGTTCCACAAAGCCTGTATAAATCTTCGAATTCATAGTTCAATCCCGAAGTCTTTGCCAACGCTCGCAGCCGACATCACCGCGTCTTCATGAAAGCCGTAGCGGAAATAGCTGCCGCAAAACCAGGTGTTGTTGACCCCGTTTAAGCCGGGCAGATCCGCCTGTGTGGCCGTAGCGTCTTTGCCAAACATGGGATGGGCATAATTGAGATCCGCAATCATATGGCCCGGTTCTATGGGATAATCCGGATTCAGGGTGACGCAGTAGTGATGCTGAGATGCCAGCTGCTGGAGCTGGTTCATGTAATAGGTCAGGGTTGCGGGACCGCGGACGGCCTTTTTTGCCCCCTGCCTGTAATTCCAGGAGCCCCAGGCCGCCTGCAGGGGAGGGAGGCAGCTGGTGTCCCGGTGCAGGATTACCCGGTTTTGGGCATACTGCCAAAGCGAAAGCAGTTTTGCTTCGGCATCAGAAGGATCTGTGAGCATTGCCAGGGCCTCGTCTGCATGGGCGGCGATCACCACCTTGTCATGAAAGGCTTCTGCCTCATGGGTCCACAGCCGCACCCCCCCGTTTTCCCGGGCGATTTTTTTCACCGGACAGCCGGTGTGCACCGTGCCCGGAAATGTTTTTAAAAACGCTTTGACATATGCATGGCTGCCGCCCTGGATGGTATGCCATTGCGGCTGGCCGGAAAGAGACAGGAGCCCGTGGTTTTCAAAGAACCGGGCAAAGGTTAGCGCCGGAAAATCCAGTATATCCCGCTCGCCGGTGGACCATATGGCCGCACTTACGGGTGTGACGTAATGTTTTGTCAATGCGGCGGAAAATCCGGCCTGCCGCAGGTATTGACCCAGGGTCATGTTTGCCAGGCGGTTTTGGGCAAGCCATCTTCGTGTTGTTTTGTTAAACCGGTTGATTTCAAACAGCAGGCGCCAGAACGACGGCCGCAGCAGGTTTTTTTTGTCTGCAAAGGGGCGGGTGGTGTTGTAGGTAAACCCCACGCCCGGGTCCCAGTAGGTAAATGACATGGCGCTTTGCAGCCGGGATACACCCAGCTGCTTGATAAACCGGATGAAATTGGGATAGGTCCGGTCGTTGAAAACAATGAATCCCGTGTCCACGCACGCAGCAGACCCACTGCCCTCATCGACTTCAATGGTATGGGTGTGGCCGCCCACGTAGCTGTTTTTTTCATACAGGGTCACCCTGTGGCGGCGGGCAAGCAGGTATGCGGCAACAATGCCGGCCACCCCGCCGCCTGCCACGGCAATATCCAGGCTGGATTCATTTGTCATGATCGGCTCCTTTTTCCCGGCGTCTGCCGGGAAACCAGGGCACAAATGCGCTGGTGCGCCGGATGTAGGCCTGGTATTCAGGGTTTTCGGAAAACTCGGTTTCCTCCATGAGGGTTATGCCGGTGAGCCGCAGCAGGGTGTATGTGATCACCAGCGGACTGACAATGGTCAAAAAACCAAGGGGTGCAGACAGCACCATAACAAAGATGCCCCACCAGATCAGGGTTTCGCCGAAATAATTGGGGTGCCGGCTGTAATGCCAGAGGCCCTGGTCCATCACGCGGCCGCGGTTTTCAGGAAGGGACAGAAATCGCTGCAACTGGAGGTCGGCCACGGATTCAATAATCAGGCCGGAAAGCCAGATCAAAAAACCGGCTGCATCCAGCCATGTCAGATGGGCGGGCTGTGCAGCCACCTGGCCGTACTGAACACCGATGGCAATGACCCACAAAAAAAGCGCCTGCACCAGAAACACCCTGTAGAGGCTCACCAGCCAGAACCTTTGTCCGTATTGCGCCCGCCAGGCCGCATATCTGGGATCTTCTCCCTTGCCCCGGCTGCGCCCGGCAATATGGACAAACAAGCGAATTCCCCAGACGGTCACCATCAGGGATAGAATGAGCTTGCGCATGAAAAATCCGTCTGCCTGGAAAAAGGTCAGCCAGGTCACGAGCACGAAACCCAGCCCCCAAAAGGCATCGGCAATGGCGGCATTTCTGCGCACCAGGCTGATCCCCCAGCCGGCCGTCATAAACACGGCAACGGCTGACAGATTCACGGTAAATAGAATAACAGTGTCCATAAAATAACTTTCTGTTTGTTGGCCGTTTATCCCTGTTCTGTCCCTGCCTTGCCAATCATGCGCCCGGAAACCAGGGGATCCTCTACCGCCCGCCCGGCGGCGCGCTCTTCTATGGCTTGCCGGATGCGCAGGTGAATATCGCCGCTGATGGGGTAGTACAGGGCAATGACAATGGCGATGGCATTGCACAGGCAGGGAACCATCGCATACAGCACGCGCAGCGTCAAAATCACGGAATCGGACTGAATGACACCGGGCTGGTAACCGGATACTCCGAGCAGGGCCAGGCCTACACCCACGCCTGCGGCTGCGGCCAGTTTTTTGGCAATGGACCACAGGCTGATATACAGCCCTTCCCGCCGGTCGCCGGCAATCAGTTCGTCATAGTCAATCACGTCGGCCTGGATGGCCGAAGGGATGGCCAGCGTCGCCCCGAAACCAATGCCGGAGAGAAACACCAGGATACCGTATACCATCTCATCTCCCGGGCCCAGAAAAAATACCCAGAAAAACGCGCCGGTATTAATGGCCATGGAAGCGATCCAGGCAGCCTTTTTGCCGGTCCGGCGGGCCAAATACACCCACATGGGCAGAAAGACAATGCCTGTGACAAAATAAAGGGCAAGAAACAAATCCGCTTTGGAAGATTTCAGCACATACTCCACGTAATACAGAATCAGGGTCGCCGGCAGGTTGTTGCCGATTGCGCTGATGGTGTAAGCGATCAAAAGGATCCGAAAGGGCCGGTTGGCCAGGCTTGCACGGATCCATTGACCAATCCGGAGCTCTGATCCTTCTGCCGGCCGGGGCCGTTCACGGAAAGCAGTCACGCACCATGCACAGGCCCCCAGAATCAGGGGGATATAAATCAGAGACAGGATAAAAAAGGTCTGGCGTTCACCGGCCGCGCTGGCGTCTGTACCGGCGGCCCACCGGACTGCACCCGGCATGGCTGCGGCAATCACCGTACCGGCAATCAAGGCGCCGTCGCGCATGGAAAACAGGGCGGTGCGCTCATTATAGTCAAAGGTCAGCTCCGGGCCCAGGGATTCATATGGGACAATGACCACGGTCCAGAATAAAAACAAAGCAAATATCATGGCCATGAAATACAGGCCGGCCGCATCTGCGGCCATTTCCCGGGGCGGGTTGAACAACAGCGCGATGGCAAAAACCGTGAGCACGGCGCCAGCGGCGATAAGCGGCCGCCGCCGTCCCATGGGCGTCTGCAGCCTATCGGAGAAAATGCCGATAACCGGATCGGTAAACGCATCAAACAGCCGGACAATCAGAAGAATGGCGCCCAGAGCCGAGATGTGAACCCCCACCACGTCGGTGTAAAACTTTGGAATATAGACGTATACCGGAATACCCACCACTGCCAGTGCAAAGGCCGGGGCGGAATAGGCTGCCTTTTCCGCGGCGGAAAGCTTTCTCATGACCGGCGCCTTCCAAGCATGCGGTCCCGGAAAGTTTCGTCTATGGGGTTTTCACCGATCCAGATGGCAAAAAACGCAGCAGCAAAGGATGCGCCTTCAACCCCGCCCAGAAGTTTGTCATTGAGCCACAGACGGGTTCCGCTTTCGGGGGTGTATGTGGCTGTATAACGGTCCCCGGGTTTGATGTCGCGGTATAAGTCGTTAAATTTTTCGATTTTCGGCAAAAGGGAGGAAAAACGGTCCGAAGAGACGTTTTTTTTGATCATTTCCCTGGTGGCTTCGGCAAAATCACCGGCCTTGATGGCCTGAAAATAGTGAAGCACCAGGCAGCGGGCTGCTTTCCCGTCTGTGGCCTGGTCTGCGGTTTTGTCCTCCTGAAGATAAAATGCGCCTTTGTAGGCCTTGATAAAGACCATGTAGCGCAGCACACCCGTGCCGCGGAGGGTCAGGGTATGGCCATCTATGTTTTTTTGTTTGGCAAAGCCGGGTTCCCGGGCTTCGGCGGGACAAACCGAAATGAAAAGCCATGCCAGCAGGACACCAATGCACACATGCGGTTTTGTTTTCAACTCCAGTCCTTTCCGGGCTATCTTCTGATCAGAGAAATCTGCTTTGCACAATTCATGTTTCACCACCAATTTATAATAATCATGGCGAAACGATTATCTATTAAAAGGAAACCCGGATCATGAACTATTTTTTTTCCGCTGCGTTTTTCAAGGTCGCCGGCATTGCCATTGTGATTTTTATCCTGGCCGATATGCTGTGGCTGGCCGTTGTTGCGCGGCATCTTTATTTCAGGCAGATGGGCTATCTGGCATCGGTTGAAAACGGGCGGATCGTCTTTAACCTGCCGGTGGGAATCCTGGCCCAGGCAATCATTGCCCTGGCGCTTGCGGTGTTTGTCTCCCTGGCAATCATGGTGGAAAACCGCCTTGCTGCCGCCGTTTGCACCGGTGCGTTTGCCGGGTTCGCCCTTTACTGCACATATGATCTGACCAACCTGTCATTTGTTAAGGGCTACCCGGTGTTCATTACCGTGGTCGACATTGCCTGGGGAACCGCCCAGGGCCTTTTTGCCGGGTTTTACGTGTTTTACCTCACCCGGTTTTTTCGTGCCGGTTTTTGATTGCATTGCCAGTGTCCTTGCGGCTGGTTTCCATCAGCGGAAGGATTTGCTGGCAGGGGCATGAGAAGTGCTTATATTTCACTATACAAATTGTGATGGCAGAAAAGGAGGCGATTTCATGAATGATGTAAAGGATTATTGTGACAATTCCTATAAGCGGTTGATCGGTTTAAAAGCCGGCTTGTACGATGTTATCGTAAAGGCGGAAGAGGTTTCGGATTCAACGCATGCAGAGAGTGCAAAACAATTAAAATCTCTGGTCGACAGTATTGAAGAAGGCCTGGAGGAGCTAAAGAATCAATGTCCTGCGGATTGGGCCCCAAATAAAAAAAGGCTTGACGAGAACATGGCCAGGCTGTCGCAGACCCTGGAAGAAATTGCCGATAAGCTGCAGGTAACTGTACCCGACAGCACGGCATGGATTTAATCGGTTTTCAATCTTTATGCCGGTGATTCGGGGCTTTAAATCATGGTAATCCAAGACAGGCTCCTTTATTTGGGTTTTTCACGCATGCGGCATTCAGCTGTCGTTTGAATGGCGGCAAGCAGATGTCGGGTGAGTTTGTGGAGGCGGTCTGGGATGCCCACAAGTCTTGCCGCAAAAAGCATGGGGCCGGAAAAGGTTTCAATGCTTTCGATTTCCACCCCATGGCCCACAGGCTTGAAATAAAATGTATGCCGGGCGGAAATGCCCCATTTTTTCCCAACCCATGTAACCTGTCGCCCTTTTTCATATTCTTT
The DNA here is from genome assembly GCA_021737045.1 of Desulfobacteraceae bacterium. Lineage (GTDB taxonomy): Bacteria > Desulfobacterota > Desulfobacteria > Desulfobacterales > Desulfosalsimonadaceae > Desulfosalsimonas. Next base: position 20,689 of record JAIPES010000033.1, read on the forward strand.
TACCTCCGGTGCGATCCGGATCGGAAAAAACAGGGGTCTGAGCTCAAACGACAGGCAGGCGCCGGGAGCCAGGCGGTCTCCGGCTTCATACCGGCATTGTTGGCAGACCGGGTTCCATTCTGACCAGTTTTCAACCTGTGAAAACACGTCCCAGACAATTTCCATGGGTGCCTGAATGGTTATTGCTTCGCGGATGATCATGCTTGCTCTGGAAGAAAACAGGCCTGCCGGGAAACCAGGCGGCCCGGGCCCTGTTGTTCCTCGGCAAGGGCATTGCAGATGGCCTGCTCCATGCTGATTAAATCAAGCGGAATCAATCCGGTGATCTGATTTTCCCGGCATACGGCAGGGCTGCGCAGTCCCTCGGCAAGGGGGAAAACAATGCCCGGGGGTACCGGTGTGATCAGGGCCACCCAGTATGTGGACAAAAGTGTATAGAAAAACGGAACACCGGCAATATATCGCCTCAGTCCCCGGACCCGGGCGTATTTTTTCATCAATTCGGAATAGGTGAGCACCTCGGGGCCGCCAATGTCAAATGTGGCTCCGGCTGTTTCCGGAACGTCAAGGCAGCCGGCAAGGTAGTCAAGCACGTTTTCAACGGCAATGGGCTGGGATTGCGTATAAATCCATTTGGGACACAGCATCACCGGCAGGCGCTCCACCAAATACCGGATAATTTCAAACCCGGCTCCGCCGGCGCCGATAATTACGGCTGCGCGCAAAATAGTGGCTTCTGTTTTTCCGGATGCAAGGATTTTTCCCACTTCCTGGCGGCTGGCCAGGTGATGGGACAGGCTTCCGGACATTTCCCCAAGGCCGCCGAGATAGATCAGCCGGGACAAGCCGGACTGGTCTGCGGCATTGACAAAGTTTTGCGCAGCTATCCGGTCCCGCTTTTCAAACTCTTTCATCTCCCGGAAATTTTTCCCGCCCATGGAATGCACCAGGTAATAGGCAATGTCGATCCCATCCAAGGCTTTTTTTAAAGATTCCGGGTCCAGAAGATCGCCGGCAACCACCTCGGGCGGGTTTTTCAGCTCAAAGGGGAGGCTGAATTTTTCCGGATTCCGGGTCATGCAGCGAAGCCAAAAGCCCATGGCGTCCAGGCGATAAAGCAGCCGCCGGCCGATAAAGCCCGTGGCGCCGGTGACCAGGATCCGGGGCGAAGAGGGGGATGTCATTTTTTGCCTTTCATTGCAAGGTTCTTGTTCAACTTGTATCGTTTTTATTCAATTTCTTGACGGAACACGTCTGTCAAGCCGTTTAAAAAAACCACCGACTTGACCCTGACGCAGAGAATGGCCGCATCCGGGGAATCCAGCAGGCTTTTTAGCTCCGGATGTCTGCCGGTCAGCAATTCCCGGATTTGATCTTTTTCCGGATCCTGTTCAATTTCTTCAATCACGCCTTCAATGGTGAGTGCCTGGGGCTGGGGCTGATCCCGGGAATCCATGAGCAGACTGACAAGGGTATTTTCAGCGAGGTTTTGATACTTGCGGGTATTGCGCCGGGTACCCACAAATATCTGCGTGCAGTCATCATTGACAACATAGGCCATCAAAGAGCAGTAGGGCTTGTTGTCTGCAGCCGTGGCCATGACACAATGGCGCCCGGCCCGGATCAGTGATTGGATTTCCTCGTGCATGGGCTTTTCTTCCGGGGTATGGATTGATTTTGCGTTTGTCCTGTTCCTGGTATATATTTATGGCAAATTACGGCAAATATCAAGCAGGAAGGATTTCAAATGGAAGATCGCATCAAGCTGGGCGTCAGTGCCTGTCTGTTGGGGGAAAACGTGCGTTACAACGGCGGGCATAAGCTGGATCACTTTCTTCGTGACACCCTGGGCCAATATGTGGGTTATGTACCCGTATGCCCTGAGGTTGAGGCGGGTTTCGGGGTACCGAGGGAGACCATGCAGCTGGTGGGAGACGTGGATGCCCCAAGGCTGGTAAAGACAAAATCCCGCACCGACCATACCGACCAGATGCGCCAGTGGGCGCAAAAACGGGTAAAGGAACTGGAAAAGGAGGATTTGTGCGGCTATATCTTTAAAAAGGATTCGCCGAGCAGCGGCTTGATGCGGGTAAAGGTGTACAATGAAAAGGGCATGCCTGAAAAAAAAGGCGTGGGCCTGTTTGCCCGGGAGTTTGTGGATCATTTTCCCCTGATTCCGGTGGAAGAAGAGGGCCGGCTTCATGATCCAAAGCTTCGGGAGAATTTTATTGAGCAGATTTTTACCTTGAAAAGATGGCGGGACACGCTTTTAAAAAATCCCGGCACAGGGGGCATGGTGGATTTTCATTCCAGAAACAAGCTGCTTTTGATGGCCCATAGCCCCGAGTATGCGCGCAGCATGGGAAAACTGATGGCCGGAGCCGCAAAAATGGATCAGGATGCATTCCGCCGGGAATATGAGGTGCAGCTGATTGCCGCCATGCGCCTGAAGACCACGACCAAAAAACACATCAACGTGCTTCAGCACATCATGGGATATTTCAAAAAGCAGCTGTCCGCTGATGAGAAGCAGGAACTGCTTGAAACTTTTGACCGGTTCAGGGCAGGCCATCTTCCCCTGCTGGTTCCCATAACCCTTTTAAACCACTACATCCGCAAATATGATCAAAAGTATCTCAAACAGCAGACCTACTTAAATCCACACCCCATTGAACTCAAGCTGCGAACCTATGTTTGATCCGGTGTGGTCCGGGCTGTGGGCGGATGGGGATGCTTTAAAAAGGCGAAAAACATGTGCTTTGAAAACAGTCACACAGGAGGTCGGCGTCAATGCGCTATGGTGTCATGAATTCTCCCGTAAATCCGCTTTTGCAGGAAATCGAGATTCTTGGCAAACTTGGATTTGATTATATGGAGGTGACAATGGATGCACCCCATGCGCACCATTCGGTCATAAGGGAGCAAAAAAACGATCTTTGCCGGGCCCTGGAGGGGTTTGGAATGGAGCTGGTCTGTCATTTGCCCACCTTTGTGTCCACTGCGGATCTTACCGACTTGATCCGGGAAGCTTCCATCCGGGAAACCCTGGATTCCATGCACATGGCCGCCGAGCTCGGGGCCATCAAGGCGGTGCTGCATCCGAGCTTTATTCAGGGCCTGGGCGCCATGATGCCGGATCTGGCCCGAAAACGCGCCATGGAGGCCATGGGCCGGCTGCTTGGCGAGGCGGAAAAACTGGACCTGACCGTGTGCGTGGAAAACCTGTTCCCCCGCTCCCTTTCCCTGGCGCGGCCGGAGGATTTTGACGCGGTTTTCAATGAATTTCCCAATGCGCAGCTGACCCTGGATACGGGCCATGCCCACATCCAGGGCGGAACCGAGCGAATCCTTGCTTTCATCAATCGCTTTGCCCGGCGCATCGGCCATGTCCATGCCAGCGACAACCGGGGCCGCGATGATGATCATCTTCCCATCGGGGCCGGTACCATTGATTTTGCAGAAGTGGTCAAGGCATTAAAGCAGATCGGATACAACGAGACCATCACCCTGGAGGTCTTTTCCAAAGACCGGGATTATCTGCGCATCAGCCGCGACAAGCTCCGGGAGATGTTTGCCGGGCATTGATCCAGGGCCCGGCCGCAAGCAGGGTGAAAAACCATGAGTAAGACAGGTTTCAAATATCAAGGACAATGCTGCCCAAAGCCTGTCTGGGCCTGCCTGGAGCTGCCGGTAACCGATTACATGCAGGCCCTGCGCCTGCAGCAGAATTTGGTTTCCGCCCGGGCCAGCCGGGCGTTAAACCGGGATATCGTGCTTATTCTCCAGCACTTCCCGGTTTTTACCCTGGGCAACCGGGGCGGGGCGGAGCACCTGCACGTTTCCGGGGATTTTCTAGAGGCCCGGGGCATTTCCCTGGTTGAAACCGACCGGGGTGGGAGCATAACCTATCACGGGCCGGGACAGCTTGTGGCCTATCCTGTGGTGGATTTGCGTTTAAATGGCTGGCTTGTCGTGGACTTTGTTCATGCCCTGGAATCCGTAATGATTTCCATTGCCGGGCAGTGGGGTGTGGCAGCGCAAAGACACGCCCTGGGCCGCGGAGCCTGGGTCCGGGGTAAAAAAATCGGCAGCGTTGGCCTGCGGGTACGCCGGAAAGTCAGTTTTCACGGACTGGCCTTAAATGTGGACCCGCATCTTGATCCCTTTGACTGGATTGCGCCCTGCGGTCTGTCCGGGATTCAGATGACCTCCATTGTCAGGGAAACAGGCGGCCCTGTATATATGAACAAGATCTCCCGATCGGCCAGGACCCATTTCTCAAGTGTTTTTAATGTTGAACTGGAGCCGGTGCCGGCCGATTACGTGGCGGGTTACTGGCAGTAACCGCCCAAAAGCTTGTCAACAGATTATATGACACATCACCCGTGGGTTGGCCATATATGATCAGTGGTCATATATGATCAGCCAGGTTTTCCTTTCCTTCCTGAAGCATTTCCGCCTGTTGAGCCAAATATCCCTATTAAACCGGTCAATTACTCCTGAAATCGCAAACATAAAAATTTTGGCACGGATTGTGTTTAGCCATAAGGCAGAAAGCGTTGACACTCATAGATAAACTCGAATATCGGCTTTTGCCAAAAAGAGACTGCCATGATCATCGTCCGAATAAGCATGCAAGTGCTGGCGGAAAAACAAAAAGAAGTGCTGCAAACACTTCTGTCACTGATGGCGCCCATGGAAAAAGAACCCGGGTGTCTGGGCTATGCATTGCTATCCGACATTAAGGATAAGAACACACTTTATGTCCTCGAAGAATGGGAAAGCCGTCAGAAGTTGAACAATCACCTGAAATCAGATTTGTTTGGTGTCCTGCTGGGGATAAAAAGCCTTTTGCGCCAGCCGCACGGCATCCGTATTTACACTGTTGAAAAAGCCGAGGGCATGAACGCGGTGATGTCCGCGCGCGGCAAAACCAATAACAGCGATCTCTCAAAAACCAAGGAGATTAAGCAATGAATGACTGGAATCAACCCCCTGGGGGATCGCCGCCGACTTTTGAAGAGGTGGCGGCAAAAATACGACAACAGTTTAAAGCCTTCAAGGGCCGTTCGGTCCTGATCATTGCGGCATTGGCGGTGGTGGTTGTTTTCTGGACCGCATGGTTCACGGTCCAGCCGGAAGAAACCGGGATCGTGCAGCGTTTTGGGAAAGTGATTCGCACGGCCGGTCCGGGGCTGCATTTCAAGCTCCCGTTTGGCATTGAGACCGCCCGTATGCTGCCCACTGCCCGGGTACTCAAGGAAGAATTCGGTTTTCGGACCGTGGCCAGCACTCCCGGGGAAAAGACCCGCTATGGTCCCAGCGGAGCTTATAAAGACGAGTCATTGATGCTCACCGGAGATTTAAACGTCATCGATGTCCAGTGGATTATCCAGTACCGCATCGAAGATCCGATTCGATTTTTGTTTCATGTACGCGAGACCCCCAAAACAATCCGGGATATCACCGAAGCGGTCATGCGCCGGGCCGTGGGCAACCGTATCGGCAGCGAGGTGCTGACCACCGGTCGGGTGGACGTTGCCAGTGAAGCAAAAATTGAAATACAAAAAATTTTGACGGAATATGCGTCCGGAGTTCGTCTGGTCACCATTGAGCTCCAGGACGTAACCCCGCCGGATACCGTAAAACCCGCCTTCAATGAGGTCAACGAGTCACGCCAGGACAAAGAACGAACAATCAACAGGGCCGAGGAACAGGCCAACCGGGAAATCCCCAAGGCCCGGGGAGTGGCGGCGCAAAGCATCAGCGAGGCCGAAGGATACGCCCTGGAGCGCGTCAACCGTGCCCAGGGAGAGGCCACCCGGTTTGAGTCCATTTTAAAACAATACCTGGGAGCCCCCCAGGTCACACGCCGGCGTCTTTATCTGGAGGCCATGACCGGCCTGCTGGCAGACATGAAGGGACTTTATATTGTGGATCAGGATCAGCAGGCCATGGTCCCGTGGGTTTCAATGGAGTCAGGTGCACAACCATCAGTGCAGGGGAATCAATAATGAAATTTACCTTCAAAGCAGCAGGCATTGCGATAGCGGTAGTAATCGTTATCGTTCTCTATAGCGCCCTTTACACCCTGGAGGAAGGCCGGCAGGCAATCGTGGTTCAGTTTGGCAAACCCGTTGGCCAAACCGTGACCGAGGCGGGCCTTCACATGAAACTCCCCTTTATTCAAGAGGTCAGGCGGTTTGAAAAGCGGCTGCTGGTTTGGGACGGCGATCCCAACCAGGTGCCCACCAAGGGGCGCGAGTTCATATGGGTGGACACCACGGCCCGGTGGCGGATTGCTGATGCCAAAAAATTTCTTGAAAACGTGGCCAGCGAAGAAGGCGCCCAGTCCCGTCTAAACGATATTCTCGATTCAGTGGTACGTGACCAGGTTTCGAGCAGTGAACTCGTTGAGCTCGTGCGCAGCGCATCATGGGAAGTTCCGGAAGACGAGGTGCTAAAGGAAGTCCCAAAAGAGAGAGAAGAAGAGCTTAAAAAAGAGATCGCCCGAGGCAGAGAGCAGATCACCCGGACGATACTGGCGGAGGCGCAAAAGATCATCCCACAGTACGGCATTGAGCTGGTGGATGTTCGTATAAAGCGCCTTGATTACGTGGAAAGCGTCAGGGAAAAGGTCTATGAACGAATGATCTCCGAGCGCAAACGCATCGCCGCGCAGTTTCGCTCCGAAGGAGAGGGACGCAGTGCGGAGATCCTCGGTGAAATGGAAAAAGAACTGCGCCAGATCCGCTCCACAGCCTACCGCCGCGTTCAGGAGATCCAGGGCAGGGCGGATGCCGAGGCCACAAAAATATACGGTCAGGCCTACAACAAAAATCCGGAGTTTTATGCCTTTTTGCGCACACTTGAAAGCTACAGGGAAAAGACAAACATGAACTCCGTAATGATCCTCACAACCGACAGCGACTTTTACCAGTACGTCAAGCATGCAAGCCCGGGACAGGCGCAGATACCATTGGCCGTGGAGTAACAAGGGCGCCGGCCGTCTCTGCGGGAGGCCGGCTTTTAAACCGGAAAGGAAGCCGCCATGTCAGAGAAGTTGGAATCCAAAAATATTGAAGAACTACTGGCAGAGGCCGATGATCTCCTCCAACAGATTGACTCTGATATCATCAGCGAAATGGAGGAAGAACATCGCCTGCAGCTTGAAATAAAGGCACAGAAACTGGAAAAAATCAAATCCGAGGTACATGACAAAACCGAAAACAAACAAGCTCCGGACACAGGCTATGGTGCAGAAGGCATGCACGAGGCGGTTGTTGAAATTGTAAAGGCCATGCGGAATTTAACAAAATTTTTTTCCTGATTTTGGCAAGGCTCCCTTATGGGAAATGCAGCTCAAAATACAGGAGCATTCAGAAGAACTGGTTTTAACATTAACAGGCCCGACATGATGAAAACCCATCTGGACATAAAATCAGCAGCATATATTGATGCCATTGTCGATTATTCGGAAAAACTGCTGGGCATTGTTTTCAAGCCCGTCAAAAAAAACCGGTATAACGCCCTGTGTCCATTCCACGCTGACACCGAAGACAAATTGATGGCGTACGTGGACAGAAAAAAAGATGAGGTCCGGTTCCATTGCTTTGGTGCCTGCAAAGGCGATTGGGACATTTACGATCTGATCATGCTGCGGACGAAACAAGGGTTTACAACGGCGCAGCAGATGTGGGCCGATCATCTGGGTATCAGGGATTTCAAGCCCTATGCGGGTGCCGGCCCGTCTGTTCCCGAACCCGCAGAAACACCGGAGCCTGATGATCCGGTGGTTTTTGCCGAGCCCGGCAGGCCTGATGAAAAGATTGTTGCCGCCATGAATCATGCGGCCGGCTTCTATAATGCGCTTTTGATGTCCAATGAAAAGCAGTTTCAGGACATCCGGGATTATCTGGCGCGCCGGGGTGTCGACAAATCTGTTGTGGACCAATTCAACATCGGCTATGCGCCTGCCTACAGCAATGTCCGCCATCAAGGCCGGGCGCTGACAGACAGCCTCCTGCCGCGCTTTGAAAATGATTTTAAAACTTTCAATGCCTTCCTGGATAGCGGTTTGATCCGATTTTTAAACGACAACAAAGTAAAAGGATACGGATACTACTGCCGGCAGATCGATTTCAGCAGGAAAGCGTCGTTTTCCAGAAATTACGGGGACGCATTGGCCGGGCGAATC
>JAIPES010000125.1 GCA_021737045.1 Desulfobacteraceae bacterium
CGTTCTGCCCCGGCAATGCCGGCAGCCAGGCCATGTTCAGGCTGTATACGCCCTGCTCATCCAGGTATTTCAGCACCTGGTCCAGAATCCGGGCGGCTTCTTCCATTGCCGCCGCATCCAGGTCAAACAGGGTCTGGCGCTTGGGAAATACCGCGATTACATCTGTCAGCGCGCTCAGCGAGACAAAATCGGTCAGCCACGTGGTGTGATCGCCCGAGGTAACAAAACGTTCCTTGCTGTGGGTTTCCGCGGCCAGGTAGTCCTCCCAGTAGGGGCGCCCGTGTTCCCGGTAATACTTTTGTCCGGCTGAAATCATGCGTTCCGGGAAGTTGCCCGGAGTTTCCCCGGCATATACCTGGAGATGGGGATGCACCTGGCTGGAGCCGGCCGCGGGCATGTAGTTCCAGGTCACCAGGCCGTATGTTTCATTCTTGTCCGCGATGACCCGGTCCAGGTAGTTGCGGCAGTTGGCAAATGCATCCGTGAAAATTTCCGGCGTAAATTCGCTCAGGCGCTTGTGATGCTGGCTGCACAGCACGGCCAGGGCGCTGTGTGCGTCATATGGCAGGAGATTGGGAAAAAGCACGGATTCGCCTTTTTCCAGTCTGCCTTCAGGGATCTCCGCCGGGTCGAACTTCGGGGTCATGGTAAAAACATTTTCCGGGCAGAACGGGCAGTTTTTCCCCGAGTCTTCAATGATTTTATCAAAATCCGGCGCCGGCGGCTTGATGCCGATAAAGTGGGCCAGCCGCCCGCTTCTGCCTGTGAGCGGATCTCTGCGGATCTGGCATCTGGCCTCTGTTCTCTCGAAGTTCTGAAACGGGTTTAAAAACGCGGCAACCCTGTCCTGCTTTTTGAATTCAATACCCATGATTTGCCTCCGTGATTGCTCCCCTAAATGTATGTATTTCTCAGGATCCTGCAATGCATTGTTTTATCCTAAATTGAGCGTTCCAGATTTTTAAAAGCAGGATTTTGTAAATGATTATCCCAATTTGTATTTAAAAATCTGAAACCCTGCGGGATTTTCAAGTTTGCCGCATCTACTGCGTCAGATGCAGCCTCGCATAGTCCACTATAGCTCGTCTGCTTCTTCCTTGTATCTGCGGAAAACATATCAGACCCCGGGTGGAAAGACAAAGAAACAAAAGCGATCCGCCTGTTTACCGGATGGTTATGGATATTGACACAAGATCGGTTTTATGACATGATTTTTGGCGTTAGAACAATGTTCACGCCTCTTGTTCAGCTTCTTTGGGCAGGCAGGGTGCCTGCGTGCCCGATACCATCCATGCATCCATATCAAAAAGGGGGGGGTTATGGCGTCGCTTTCATTTTTTGAAAAAAACGTTGTGCGAAGGGCGAGCGTGGGGGACATGCTGGTGCGCACCGCAGCCCGGAATCCGGATAAAAAGGCATTTTCATTCCGGGGAAACGAGTTTACCTACCGGCAGTTCAACGAAACGGTCAACCGGTGTGCGCACAGCCTGCAAAAACTCGGGCTGAAAAAGGGCGACCGGGCGGCCATCCTGTCGCACAACTGTCACCAGTTCGTGATTTACTGGTGGGCGCTGTTAAAGCTCGGGGCGATTATAACGCCGCTGAATTTCATGCTCAAGCCCGAGGAGATCGAATTTATTATCAACCACAGCGAGCCGGTGATGTTTCTCGTGGAAGACGCCCTGGTGGACAACGTGGTCCCGGTTCAGGACCGGCTTACAAGTGTGAAGCATTTCGGATATATCAACCTTGCCGGCGAAGGCGGGCCCTCGGGCTGGCAGGATTTTGACAAGTTGTTTGCCGGGGATCTGCCCGCGGATGAACCCGAGGTGGAAATCGCGCCCGAGGACCCGGCCACCCTGCTCTATACATCGGGCACCGAGGCCGCGCCCAAAGGGGTGTTAAACTCCCATCTGAACTATTACATCGACATTCTGTCGAGCCTGTTTGACCTGGGGATCCGGGAGGACGCCCGGATTATCACCGGAATTCCGCTTTACCACGTGGCTGCCAAGTATCTGTTTACGGCCATCGTGGCCGTAGGGGCCACCACGGCCGTGGAGTACGCCCCGGATCCCAATGAAATCCTGGAAATGACCCAGAACGAGAAGATCACCCACTGGGTCTGGCCGCCGGCCCTGTACGCAGGTCTTCCCATGATGCCCGGATTTGAGAATTACGATCTGTCATCGCTTCAGCAGTGCGTGGTCTTCGGGGCGCTGGCCGCACCTTCGGTGCTGGAGAAATGGCAGAAAATGCTGCCCCATGTCGGTTTCATGAATTATTACGGCCAGACCGAGATGAGCCCCCTGGGCACCAGCCTGCGGCCCGAGGACTTTGACCGCAAGCCTACCTCCATCGGCAAGGCCCACATGCCGCTGCAGGTCAAGGTGGTGGACCATAACGACAACGAGGTGCCCGTGGGCCAGGAAGGCGAACTGGTGGCAAGGGGCCCCGCGGTCATGCTCGGCTATTACAAGGACGCGGAAAAAACCGCCCAAACCTTTCGAAACGGCTGGCATCACACCGGCGACCTGGTCCGGATGGACGAGGAGGGGTTTGTCTACTTTGTTGACCGGGTCAAGGATATGATCAAGACCGGCGGGGAAAACGTGGCCTCCCAGGAGGTCGAGGCCATGCTGTTTTCCTGCCCGGGTGTGATGGATGCCGCGGTGATCGGTTTGCCGGACGAATACTGGTCCGAGATCGTCACCGCCGTGGTCGTGCCGGCCCAGGGCCACGAGGTGACAGAAGACGGTGTGATCGCCTTCTGCAAGGAGCGCCTGGCGGGCTACAAGGTGCCCAAGAAGGTGTTTGTGATCGACCAGATGCCGCGAAACCCCAGCGGAAAAATTATCAAGAAGAAGCTCAGAGAGCAGTTCGCCTCTGCCTGATCAGAACAGAGATAAATGGTCTTTATCGGCCGGGACACGGCATTTTCGAGGCGGACCTGTGTGTCCGCCCTTTCTTCCGGTCAACACGCGGGCTCGCCCCTGCGGATTTACGCCTCATATTTTACAGCTTGCTCACCGGTGCCATGTATACGGTGAATTCGTCCTCGCCGTCCACGTCAAGCACAGCGTCTGCATACTCCTGGTCATAGGCGCCGATGGCACATGTCCCGCAGCCCACGGCTTCGCAGGCCAAATACAGGTTCTGGCAGACGTGCCCGGCATCCATGGCGATGACCTTGTAGGCGGCTATGCCGTAGCGCCATTCCATGCGCGCGGTCACGGTTGTCCATATGAACGTGACCGCGCTTTTTGCCGCAAAGGACTGGCCCATGGCCATCCGGGTGACCTGCTGCTCCAGGTTTTCCTCTTTAGTGACTTCCGCAAGCTGGTGGCTCAGCGGCAGGTACCTGTATATGCCCTTTTCCAGACCGTCGACCCGGAATGCCGCGATATAGGTCTCAAACGAGTGGCGGCATCCGGCAGAGGGCACCGTGCGCAGGGCGTGATACATTCCCTCCTTTTGCCGCACTCCCTGGGTGGCCCACAACAGAAAGGAAAGCTCCGTAAGCGGAAGGCTTGCCCTGGTTGCAGTCCGGCGCGATTTCCGGTTTGCAATGGCATCGGCCAGGGGAACCGGTTTTACGGATTGCCAATGCTGACTTCCGGGGAGATCAATTTTGCGCACCCCTTTTGGGCAGGGCTTTTCAATGGGCGGCGGCGGCACGCCCCGGGACTGGTCCGTACGTGAAAAGTCCACGCTTTTGCGGATGGAGTCCTTTAAAAAATATTTCAAGTCATGCATGCGCATTGCGGTGCCCGCTTTTCTGAATGCAATCTGATTTTGATTTGCCTTGTATTATGGTAATAATCATTTATTATCCCAAAGGCAAAAATACGGGTTCCAAAAGTAGATGGAAAGGAAGACAACCGTGTTGTGTGAAACCGATGAAATAAAAGGCGGGCTGGTACGGGAGGCCCTTGAACTGGGGGCTACGGCCGCTGCGGTCATATCCGCGGATCAGATCGTGGTGGACGAAAGCCTGGCGGACAAATGCCGCAATCCAAAGTGCATCAATTACGGGCTGTCCAAAAGCTGCCCCCCGCACGTGGCCGGCCCCTCGGCATTTAAAGAACTGCTTGAAACAGTGTCCCGGGCAATTGTGTTTAAAATCGAGGTGCCCTCAGAGGTCCTGTATTCCGGGCAAAACCTGGAGCTGTTCCAGCTTCTGCACGAAACCGCGGCCGGCATCGAGCAGGCGGCAATCCGCATGGGCTTTTCCGGTGCGCGGGCCTATGCCGGAAACTCGTGCAAAAAGGTGTTCTGCGCCGACTACCTGGAATGCCGCGCGCTCGGGGAAGACGGGCAATGCCGGAACCCGGACCGGGCCCGGGCCTCCATGTCCGGCTTCGGCGTGAACGTGGCAAAGCTATACGCGGCCGCCGGCTGGGAGCGCAAGGGCGTGACTCACGAAACCGATTCAGGGAGCATCCGAATGGACAGCATCTGCGGGCTGGTTCTGATCTGCTGATGCGGTTTCAGCTCCGGCTGGCTGTCTGCTCCCGGATTCCAAAAACTTGCGGGCTTCCCGGGCGGTTTTTTCCGGCAGTTCCTCCATGGGAATATGCCCCGCATCGGCATAAGTGCGGACTTCCAGTCCCGGCACATTGGCCTTCCATCGGCTGATATGTTCCGGCGGCACCCACAGGTCTTTTTCGCCCCACATCAGCAGGGTGGGCACGCGCAGGCGCTTGATTTCTTCTCCCAGGTCCGGATCCTTGCTGCGGGCCTTTAACTCCCGGAAGATTTCCACCATGGCATCGCGGTTTCCCGGTCGCAGCAGCAGCTCGTGGTACCTGTCGATCACGGATTTATCCATGCGCCCGGGATCTCCGTAGACATCCTCTACATTGCCGGCAACAACGAACCGGGGGGCCATGTGCCGGGCAAAAAATCCCACCACCGGCAGGGAAACCGTGCGAATGATCCACGGCGGTTTTTGGGGGTATCCCACCGGATCCAGCAGGATCAGCTTGCGGACCCGGTCCGGATGCGCCACCGCATAGTTCCATGCCATATACCCGCCCAGGGAGTTGCCTGCCAGGTAAAAGCGGTCTATTACCAAGGTGTCCACGAATTTTTCCAGAAAAGCCACAATGTGCTGTTCATCGTAGGTAAAACCCGGCACCGGTCCGGTCAGGCCGTGGCCCGGTGCATCAACCCGGATGATGCGGTAGCTGTCCCCGAGTTGTTCAACCCAGCCGTCCCAGGTGTGCAGCGAGGCCATTACGCCGTGAAGCAGAATCAGGGGCGGGCCGCTGCCCCTGTCCCGGTAGTGCACCCTTGCGCCGTCGATTTCGACAAAGCGCGAATGGTCATTGGTGTACTTTTTTTCCAGCTCGCCCACGGGCATCGCTTTGATCCCGAGTGCGGTGCACCCTGCCAGGTCAAGGCAGCAGGCGGCAAGCAGAAGCATTAGTAGCAGGAAGGTCTTTTTTGCAGGCACGGGCTCTCCTTAAAGAAGCAGTAAAGGATAAAACTGATATGTCAGTCTATTTATAGCCGGGCCTGTCCCGGATGTCAATGATTATCGCCTGTGCCCTGTCCATTTCCGCAACAGCCCGAAGCCTTGGATATCCGCCGATTCGCACGCCTCCCCGGCGGCCCGCCTGCGAAAATCCGGGAAGACCTGTGTTTTTTTGCAGAGCCTCAGTAGTTCGAAAGGTCAGGGAAAAACAATGCCGTTGACACCTGCCCGATTTTACAAATACTGGCAATGCTTGATGAATTCGTAAAAAGCTGTTTATCCCGACAGGGCGGTATTTTTGCAACAAAGGAAATCCGTAAGCATCTTGGCTGATCGGCGTTGCGAAAAAGGAGTTTCCTCGCTCCAGGAGCCTCTCCGAGCCTCGATTTCCGCTCGGAAACCCGCTTTTCCGCACCGCCGTCAGGGCAACGAAATGCAATTTTGCAAAAGCGCAAAAAAAGGATTTCCTTGGAAGTGTTCCCCCCGGGCCGCAGCCCGGGACCGAGCACTGCAAATAACTTTTTGCCGCATGCTTAAAAGTTTTGATTTTATTTTTTGAACGTTGAACCTTGAACTTTGAACGAAGTTACTTAGAAGTCCTGAAACCGTTATAATCGCCGGCCAATAAAATGATAACTTTCTGATTTTACTTAACCACCAGCAATTCACGGTGAATGTTAAGACCCCCCAATATCAAGGGGGATGACCTTTACCTTTCGCAATGTTTCTGCCTATTTTTTCTTCTAAAAGAAAAAACAAACTACTCTTCAAAAACTACATAACTTCCTAATATAAT
>JAIPES010000126.1 GCA_021737045.1 Desulfobacteraceae bacterium
CGTTTAAGGCAAAGCACAGGGTAAAAAGCAGAAATTTGGCCAGGTTCGGATCGTGGTCCACGCGGCCGCCCGAACTTCCCTCGGAGACCACGCCGAAATAGACCGCCATCATCACCGGGGTCATGAACGCGCACATGGCATGTGCGGAAATAAAAGACCCGATAACCGCCATGCTGATGCAAAGGACGAATATCGGCACGTAAAATCCCCGCGTCCAGCCCAGAATCCAGGTGGCCAGGCGCTTGTGCAGGCCCACATCAACCACGGCCACACCCATGGCAAGCACGCCCAACAGAAAAAGCGGGGCGTCTCCGGCAAAGGTCTTGCCGATCATGCCTTTGGGCAGTAACCCGAGAAAGTAAGCCAGCACCGGCATGATAACCCCGGTCAGACCGATGGGAATGGCCTCTGTGGCAAAGAAAATCACGGCCATGGGAATGATGCCAAGTACGGTCATGGCCTTGTCCCCGGCCTGGGTGACGTCTTCGGCAACACCCCAGTTAATAAGCTTGGCGGCAATGCCTTGTTTCTCGACAATGTCGACCAGGCTCTGCGGGGTGGGCAGCAAAAAGCCCACCACCACGAAAAAACCCACTCCGATCAAAAACCACATGGTCTTGTTGCCAAGGAGGCCGCCGCCTTGGCCGTCAGATTCGATTTCATGGCTCATAAAATGAGTCTCCTGTTTTTATATCGGGTTCAAATCCGTTTTTATCCTTATAAATTGAAGAATTCGTGAAAAGCCCTGCAACCGCTATAACCGCCAGGCAATAAAATGATAAGTTTCTGATTTTACTTAAACACTTAAAACTTCACACTGCCTGATCATAAATTGCATTCTTTCATAAAGTCCACGATCTGCTTGAAAACATCGGTCAGGCGCAGGATGCCCACGATTTCGCCGCGGCTGCCTGTTGCCAGAAGCGATTGGTGATGGCCCATGACCAGTTGGTTAATGGCCACGTCCAGGGAGTCGTCTTCTTTGACGTATTCGCCTTCCGCCGGGACATACATGCAGTTTTTGGCGCTGATTTGGGTGGCCTTCCTGCACACATCCATCAAGGGCTTATCCCAGAGAGCGAACTGCTTGACCATGTTGCGCAGAAACTGCTGGCTGAAACCGCTAGCATTCATTCGCCCGGACGCATCTGCTGCAGCCTGCTTGTACTTGGGCTCCAGGCTGCGTAGAATGTCAAGCTGGCTGAGCTTGCCCACGATCTTATGCTTGTCGTCATATACCAGAATGGCCCGGTGCAGGTACTTGGTCCCCTGCCGGTTGCATTCCGCCTGGGCCTTTTCCAGGGCCATTACCGCTTCAAACAGGGTGGCGTCCTGGTGGATGGTGGCATATTCATCAAGCGGCACCATCATGTCTTTTACGGTAATTTTCTTCATTTCAAAACCCTCCCCTGGGTTCGGATTTGCCTGCCGGATCTTGTTCGTATTTTCCTGTTTCAAAGATCCTGTACTTACTAGACTGTGTTTTTCATGTCCAGTATTTTGTTTCAAATCGTTGGTGTTTCAAAATGTTTCTCGCGGCGGTTCACTTGTTCGGAATCATTGCATATGTAAACCGGATTCCGCCCGGGCGCAAGATGCGTTTATTGTTTTTTTCCGGCGGGGCCTCTCTGGGTGCACGTAGGGGCGAACCTGTGTGTTCGCCCGGAAATCAGATGTCCGTAGGGGCGAACCTGTGTGTTCGCCCGGGTCAAAGGCAGGCACACAGGTTCGCCCCTGCTCTTTTGCAAAAATAATATATACATATTGGCCGCAGTTGTTGTATAAATGCTTTTTCAAAAAAGATGCGAAATAAAATGTGCATCGGCAAACGCGCAAACGAGATGAATCCGAAAAACAAGAGGCGAATTTAAATGATTGTGCAGAATACCGGAACGGTTACACCTGAACTGCGTGTGCTGGGTGCGGTCCAGTTGCCGGCCTTTTTAATTGATGCCGAGTACCCGGCGGTGATTGACGCCGGCATGAGCTGCATGGCTGATCGCTATGTGCGTGAAATCCGGGAAGTTTTAAACGGACGGCAACCCGCCCGGCTGTTTTTGACCCATACCCATTATGATCATATCGGAGCGGCTGCCGGGATCAAAAAAGCATTCCCGGAAATGGAGATCTGCTGCTCTGCGGCCGGCTGCGAGGTGTTAAAACGTCCCCGGGCCATTGAAACCATCCGGGAGTTAAACCGCGATGGGTCCGGGTACATGGAGAAAATGGGCGAGCCGGTTTCCGGGTCTTTAGAATTTGAGACTTTTTCCGTGGACCGCCCCATCTCAGATGGCGACACGTTTTCGCTTTCTGCAGGCATGCACCTGCAGGCCATTGCCACTCCGGGCCATACCCGGGATTCCATGAGTTTTTACGTGCCTGAAAAAAAGATGCTTTTTACCGGGGAGGCCGCCGGGGTCATGTCTGACAAGGGCTATATTTTTTCCGAATGGCTGGCGGATTACAATGATTATTACACGTCCCTGCAAAAGCTGGCCGCCCTGGAAATCGACATCCTGTGTTTGGGCCACGGGGGCGTGCTCACCGGCAGGGACGCAAAAAACCATATGGACCGGGCAATGCAATACTGCCGGTGGTTTCGCCAGCTCATCGAGTCGGCCCTGGCAGAAACCGGCGGGGATGTGGAGCAGGCCAGGCAGCGCATCAAGGAAAAGGAATACGATCCCATCCCGGATCCCAAGCAGCCCGAGATGGCCTACCTGCTGAACCTGGATGCCAAAATCCGCGCAGTCCAACGACTGGATGAGCAGAACTAAACCCAGCTTCGCGCGCAAGCCGGTTATTTCGCCAGCATCCGACGCACCTTTTCTCCCAGCTCGCGGATGGAAAAGGGTTTCTGGATAAAAGCGGCTTTGGATGATTTTTTGCGTGCCGCGCTCCGGTTTGCGCATCTTCGGCGGATTTCACCCGGTATCCCTGTTTTTCCAGCACGCTGCAGGTAAAATTCAGTACAGACGGATCGTCCTCGATAATCAGGTTGGATTTAAATATACTTTTTGTTAGATTACCGATATAATAGCGCAAAGTCGAAACACCCCCCTCCGCCAACCCCCATTCAAATGGAGGTCCAAAATGGCATTTCAAAGAATATGGCACCAGCATTACCCCGATGGCGTCCCCAAGGAACCCGATTATGAAACCATCACCCTGCCCGAGGCCTTAACCCGAACCGCCGAGCGGTTCCCGGAAAATCCCGCGTTAAACCTCATGGGCACAACGATTTCCTTTCAGGAACTCGACCGCCTTGTCAACCGGTTTGCACGGGCCTTGGGGGATCTCGGCGTGGGCCCCGGAGACCGGGTAGCCATGCTGTTGCCCAACATTCCGCAGGTGGTGATCGCCAATTATGCCGCTTTTCGAATCGGTGCAGTGGCCTCCCTGAACAACCCCATGTACACCGAACGGGAACTGACCCATCAGCTCAATACCTCTGAAGCCAGGCTTCTGATCACCTTGGATTTGCTTCATCCCATGGCAGTGCAGCTTATCGCCCAGACGCCGGTGGAGAAAATCGTCGTCTGCCGGGTGGAAGACTATTTGCCGGCATCCATGGCCGGCCCGGGAAAGGAGATTGCGCCGCGGGACGATACCTTTATGTTTTCAGAGCTTTTGTCGCGCTATCCGGATGATCCCGTGGAAAATGAAGCCCAATGGGATGCGGTGGGTGCCCACTTGTTTACCGGCGGCACCACGGGTGTGAGCAAGGCGGTGATGCTCACCCACGCCAATATGTCCTGCAACACCCAGCAGTTGCGCGCATGGTTTCCCACCGCCGAGGACGGGCAGGAAAAATCGGTGGCTATTTTTCCGTTTTTCCATTCCGCCGGCTTCACAGGGGTCCAGAACCTGGCGATATATGCCGGCTGGACCGATATTCTGGTGCCGCGGCCCGAACCGGATGTGATTATCCAGGTTTTAAAAAATTTCAGGCCTACGTTTTTTCCGGGCGTGCCCACCATTTATTTTGGGCTGCTGGGCCGGGATGCGTTCAAAAGCCTTGACCTGGGTTTTGTCAAGGCGTTTCTGGCCGGTGCCGCGCCGCTGCCCACAAGCGTGGTCAACCAGTTAAAAACCCTTTCGGATGCGCCTGTTGTCAATGTATACGGCCTGACCGAGATCTGCCCCATGGGCACGGCCACCCCGTTTGGCGGGCCGGAAAAACCGGGCACCGTAGGTGTGCCGCTTCCCGGAACAGATCTGAAGATCATGGACGCAGAAACCGGCACAAAGCAGATGGACCCCGGGGAGCCGGGCGAGATCTGTTTCAAGGGCCCCCAGGTGATGCCGGGGTATTACAACAACCCGGAGGAAACCGCCAAAGTGTTAAAGGACGGGTGGGTGTATACCGGGGATATCGGGTATCTCGACGAGGACGGGTATCTGACCCTGGTGGACCGGAAAAAGGACATGATCATCGCAGGCGGCTATAACATCTATCCCAATGAAATCGATGAGATTTTATACGAACACCCCCAGGTGGTCGAGGCCTGCACCATCGGCATACCCGACGAATACCGGGGCGAGACCGTCAAGTCCTTTATTGTGACAAAACAGGGGGCAGACGTGACAGAAGCCGATATCACCGCACACTGCAAAAACAAGCTGGCGCCCTATAAGGTGCCCAAACAGATTGCATTCGTGGATTCTCTGCCCAAAAGCACCGTGGGCAAAATCCTGCGCCGCAAGCTGCGGGAGCAGGAAACCCAAAAGGCCTGATCATACAAGGAGGGGGGAAAATGATTCTGGCATCCAATGAAGCCATTGAAAAATGGACGAAAATCGGGGCATGGGGGGACCAGACCCTGATCGATTACTTCAAGGAACACGCAAAGGCCGATCCGGATCGGGTCTGCGTGGCAGACCCGCCCAACAAGGAGCAGCTGCTTGGGGTCCCGGCCGAGCGCCCCACATACGAAGGGTTTGACCGGGCAGTGGAAGCCACGGCCGAAGCCCTTGCAAAAGGGGGCATCGGAAAGGACGACGTGGTAATGGTCCAGATGCCAAACTGCTGGGAGTTGGCCATGCTGTATCTGGCCATATCCCGTGCCGGTGCGCTGGCTTCTCCCGTGCCGGTGCTCTGGCGGGAAGCCGAACTCGACTACATCGCAGAACTTACTGAAGCCAAGGCCTTTATCACGGTGGAGCAGTTCAACAACTTCGACCACCTGGCCCAGGCTGCGACCCTGCAGAAAAACCACCCTTCCATACACCGGATTTTTACCTACAACGACATCCGGCAGATGGCGCAAAATGCGCCGCAGGGCACCCTGGACGCGGTTTCCGTGGATGTCAACGACATCTTCACCATCTGCTGGACCTCGGGCACAGAGGCCAATCCCAAGGGGTGCCCGTTGAGCCACAACAACTGGGCCGGCATGGCCCTGATCCAGGACGTTGCCGGCATGCAGGCCGGAGACGTGATGCTGACCGCCGGCCCGCTTGTCAACATGGCATCGCTGGGCACGGTGTATATGCCGTGGATCGTGCTTGGCGGCACCCTGGTGCTGCACCATCCCTTTGATCCGCAGGTGTTCATGCAGCAGCTCATGGGCGAAAAACCCAATTATACCCTGCTGGTCCCGGCCCTGGCTAACATGCTGGTCAAGCACCCCAAAGTGGACCAGTTTGACCTCACCTCCTTTCGGACCATTACCCTGGGATCAGCGCCGCCCTCCCTGTTTACCATGCAGGAGTTCAAGCGGCGCTGGGATATTGATATCGGCAATATCTGGGGCCAGAACGAGGGTACCGGCATCGTGGCCGGCATCGCGGATATCCCGGACATGGAGCGCCGGGTCGATCACTTCCCCCAGTGGGGCAAGCCGGGATCCTCCTGGCGTTCCCGGGCCAGCGACCTGGTGGAAGTCAAGGTCTTAGACGGCCGGGATCAGGAGATCACTGAGCCGGGTGCGGTCGGCGAACTCGTATACAAGGGACCGGGCGTGATTGCCGGGTATTACAAGAACCCCCCGGTCACGGCCAAGAGCTTTACAAAGGACGGTTTTTTCCGCACCGGGGACTTGTTCCAGATCCGCGAGGGCGACTGCATCTCGTTTTACGAGCGCGCCAAGGATATTATCATCCGCGGGGGATACAACATCAGCTCCCAGGAGATCGAAAACTACCTGCTCTCGCATCCCCATGTCCAGGAAGTGG
>JAIPES010000127.1 GCA_021737045.1 Desulfobacteraceae bacterium
CTCGAAAACGGATATCTCTACATCGCCCAGCCGCCGCTGTTTAAACTGATCCGGGGCAAAAGCGAGACCTATCTCAAGGATGAAAAGGAATACACGGAAAGCATTCTCAAGCGCGCCTGTGATGAAAAATATATCAAGGCCCGCAGCGCCGGCGACGATCAGGAGGCGGTCCTAACCGGCCACCAGTTCTACCTGTTTGTCACCGACCTGGCAGAGTATCTTTCTGTGCTGGGGCGGCTTTCCCGTCACGGAATCTACCCGGAATTAATCGAGTTGATGATCAAGGCGGGCGTGGAGGAAAAGGGGTTTCTCCAGGACCTGGAAAAAATCGGGCAATTGCGTATCGCCCTGGCGGAACAGGGATTTACCTCCGGCGAGCCCCAGTTTAACGAGGAGAGAAACGTATACGAGCTCATGGTTTATCCGCAGCAGGCAGATGAGCTCGAGGAGATGTTCAAGGATCTCTCCGAGAAAAAACAGATCACGGTGAAAATTGGCCGGGGCTTGGTGCATTCCAGGAATTACCAGAAGGCCCTGGTGTTGTATAAAAATATCGCGGCCTATGATGCCGAGCAGTTCGAGGTCTACACGGTGGGCAAGCAGGAACTTGCGCCCGTGGTGGTGGAAAACAAGGAATCGCTGATTCACCACTTAATGGAGGAAGGCAAAAAGGGGCTTTCCATCCAGCGCTACAAGGGCCTTGGCGAAATGAACCCCGATCAGCTCTGGGCCACCACCATGAGCCCGGAAAGCCGGACCCTGCTCCAGGTGCGGGTGGAAAACATCGTGGATACAGATGATATATTCACCATTCTCATGGGCGATGAAGTCGAACCCCGGCGCAATTTTATCCAGAGCAACGCCCTGGAAGTGAGCATGCTCGACATATAGTGCCTGAACGGGTATTGATCCCGTTCAGGCAAAATCCGAAATTCGAATATCGAAATCCGAAATTCGCGAACAACATCTCACGGGGACAAATAAATCCGAATTTTGTTGTTTCAGCCATTTTTTCATTCGGATTTTTGTCTTTGTTTCGGATTTCGTGCTTCGGATTTCGAATTTGTGGATTGAAAAACCGAGGTCTATCAGTTTGCGGTCAAGCCCGGAAAATAAGAGAAACTTCCGGGCCTGCAGCTAGAAGCGCCTGGAGTTTCGCTTTTTGCCGGCCCCGCGCCGGCCCTTTTTCCCGCCCGGGTCTGCCGGGTTGACCTTCATGCTCCGGCCGTCCACGGGCTTGCCGTTTAATGCCTTGATTGCCTGGTCGGCTTCCGAATTGCTGGGCATCTCCACGAAACCGAATCCCTTGGATCGCCCGGTATGGCGGTCTGCAATGATCTTGGTGCTCTCCACCTCGCCGAATTCGGTAAAAATATCCCTTAGACCGTCCTCAGATACGTTATAAGACAGATTTCCCACATAAATATTCATAGTCATTCCTTTCACTCCGTGATGCGTGTGCGGTCAACGGCGGGTCGTGCATCCGTTTTTCAATCAATCGCACAATTATTATTGAGAACCGATGCCCGGGACTTTAACCGAAAAGCAGGTTGATGGGATGTATGATCGATTCAATTGCGTACACTGTGATTTTATTTATAACCGATATTTTTTCCGGATGCAACGGGTATTACATCAAAGACAGCAGTGAGTGCCACCGGTCGCTTTCGGTTTGCGCGGGCAGCCCTTTTTCGGCGAGAATGCGGGCGATTTTCTCATCGTTGAAGCGCAGAAACGGGTCCACTTTCTTTTCGTCTGCCAGGGTGGCGCAAACGTGACCGGGATCGTAGTTTTCCCGGTAGCGGTCAATATGGGGATTGTCCGGCTCCAGGCCCCGGACAAAGTCCACGTATTCCGCCACGTAATCGTGGCCGGCATACACGATGGTTTCATCGGGAAGGGCAAGCAGCCCCTTGATGGCAGAGAGAAACGCGTCCGGGTCGCCGGTGAAACATTTTCCCACCTTGCCGTTAAACAGGGTGTCCCCGGAGATCAGAAACGGCGGATGATAAAAACAAACCGAATCCCGGGTATGGCCGGGCGTGTGAAATACCTCGACGGTTTTTCCGTCCAGTTCGATTTTTTTCATCTCCAGCAGCGCATTGAAATCCAGATGCTGCGCCCGGCTGTTTGCCAGCAGTTCCCGGTTTCCCACAGTATGATCCATGTGGGTGTGGGTGTTGGTCACGTATTGGAGAAAAAGGCCGCGGTCGCTGAGAAATTCGAGCATCTCGCCCGCAGCGCCGCCGTCTACAGCCATGGCGGCATGTTCGCCGTATAAAAGGTATCCCAGGTTATCTGCGCCATACCGAAACTGTCGGATATTCATGTTTCCTCCCCGTCATTGTTGAGCAGCTTTGCAATGGTTGATGGCACCGTAAAAAGTCCAATATCTGCGTTACGCGCAATTTCTCAGAATTTCATCACGCCAACGGCGTGACTGCATTCTTCGAAATTGCGCAAGCCTTGATCTTGAACTTTTTACGGCGCCATCTAAAATAAGACTTTTTACGAGTGCATCAAAATGGTTTTGCCTTTCAAAGCAGCCGGGCCAATTGGTTGACTTCCAATGACACCTGCCCGGCAACGGCATCAATTGTTCCGGAATCCCGTGTTTTTGCAGCATTCTCAATGGATTCCGCCTGCCCGGCAATTCCGTTTAAGCCCAGATTCACGGCCGCACCCTTCAGGGAATGGGCCAGCCGGGATGCGCGTGTGAAATCCTGCCGGCTTGAAGCTTCCCGGAGCCCGGACAACTCCTTTTGCGAGGTGTCGATAAACAGCGCAAGCAGCTCCCGGTAGAGTTCCGGGTCCATGTCCAGGGCCCGGGCAAGCTGATCAATCTCCATGTTTTTCCTAAAAGTCAATATTGCCGGGCGTGCGGGCAAACGGCAGCACGTCCCGGATGTTGGTGATGCCGGTGACCAGCATGACCATGCGCTCAAAACCCAGGCCATAGCCGCTGTGGGGCACGCTTCCGTATCTACGGGAGTCCAGATACCACCAGTATTCGGACGTGTCCAGGCCGGTTTCCGCCATGCGGGCCTCGAGCATATCCAGGCGCTCTTCGCGCTGGCTGCCGCCGATGATCTCGCCAATGCCCGGGACGATGACGTCCATGGCGGCCACGGTCTGTTCGTCGTCGTTAACCCGCATGTAAAACGGCTTGATCCGCCGGGGGTAGTCGTAGACCATCACCGGGCAGCCGAAATATTGCTCGGCCAGAAACCGCTCGTGATCGGCCTGCAGGTCATAACCAAAAGCAATTTCGTGTTCAAAACGTTTTTCGGATTGTTTCAGCAGGTCGACTGCCTCTGCATAGGAGATACGGGCAAACGGCCTGGATACAATGGTTTCCAGGATGCCGGGAAGGCTTTTGTCAACAAACCGGAAAAACAGGTCCAGGTCTTCTGCGCAGTTTTCCAGTGCATGCGAAACCAGGTGCTTGACCAGGGCCTCGGCATTATCCATGTTCTCGGAGAGCTCGCAAAAGGCCATTTCCGGCTCCACCATCCAGAATTCCGCTGCGTGCCGGCGGGTATTGGAGTTTTCCGCGCGGAAGGTGGGGCCGAAAGTGTACACGTCCCCCAGGGCCAGGGCAAAAAGCTCGGCCTCGAGCTGCCCGGAGACCGTCAGAGCGGCTTTCTTTCCGAAGAAATCGTTTTGATCCGCCGAAGCGTCATCGAATTTGCGGAAATCCCCGGGCCTCAGGGCGGTCACCCGGAACAGCTCGCCTGCGCCCTCGCAGTCCGATCCGGTGATAATCGGCGTGTGCACATAAATAAAACCCTGGTCACGGAAAAACCGGTGCACCGCAAAAGACAGTTCGGATCGAATGCGAAAGGCTGCGCCGTACTTGTTGGTCCGGGGCCGCAAATGGGCGATGCGCCGCAGAAATTCGTCCGAGTGGCGTTTTTTCTGCAATGGGTATGTTTCGGGGGCAATCTGGTACACCGTGATCTGTTCGGCCAGGATTTCCCATTTTTGCCCCTTGCCCGGCGAATGGCGGAGCGCGCCCGTTACCGCAACCGCGGACCCGGTGGTCAGCTCCGTGACCCCGTCGCAGCCGGGCGCGGCGTGATCCGCGATTACCTGCATGCTGGCCAGGCAGGAGCCGTCATTGATTTCCAGAAAGGAAAAGGTTTTGGAATCCCGGCGCGTGCGCACCCATCCCTTGATGCAAACCCGCTGGCCGGGCTCCGCGGTCTGCAGCAGCGACCTGATTTTGTTCCGTTTGCTCGTCATTTCCGCAAATTCCGGGGAATTCATTGTTCCTGCCGCCGGATTTCGCGCGGGTGTTCGGCGGCGTTTTTAAATTTACTTGACAATATAGTGCCTTTTGCATATAGTCAACATCTTTAAAATACGTAATTCATTAAAATTTAACATAAAAAAGATTGTTCTCCATGTCGAAGAAAAACCGCGACGACATCATTTCCGCCCGCAGGCAGCGATGGATCAGTAAATGGCTCGATGCCCTGATGCAGACCTATCCGGACGAATCCGCCCGTTTTTTTAAAGACACTACGGATCCGTTTGCAAATCCGGTGGGCGCGACCATGAAAAAAGGGATCAGCGAACTCTTTGACGTGGTAACCGCGTCAGCCTTTGACCCGGAAGCCGCGCATGCAGCCCTTGAGCCGATGATCCGGGTGCGTGCGATACAGGAATTTTCCCCATCGCAGGCCGTGGGCTTTGTCACGGAAATCAAGTCGATTATCAGCAGTGATGCGGGCGGTTCCAAAGAGGCGCACCCGCAGGCCGAAAAGCTTCAGCAGATCGGCGATCACGCGGATCGGGCCCTGCTTGCCGCCTTTGACATTTACATGAACTGCAAGAAGAAGGTCTATGAGCTTCGGGCCAGACAGGCCCGCGACAGCGTGAGCCAGTTGCTGATCAAAAAGGAGCTGATCAGTGAGCTGCCGGATGTGGATCCGGCACTTTAGGAACAAATAAACAAGTTTAACCGGCAGACCGGCACGACGGAGAAAGCCGCAGCAAGGCTTATGCCGAAGCCGGGCAAAGCGAGGTGGTGGTCAATGAACGTAGCGTATTTGTATTCCCTCATTGCAGTCGTGGTTCTCGGATTGATCGCGTATGCGGGTGTGGAAGCGGCGGGACTCGACGTGTTTTTCGGTGTAATTATCCCTTATCTCGCCCTGATCGTCTTTCTCATCGGGTTTGCCAATAAAATCCTGGACTGGACGAAATCGGCGGTTCCGTTCAAGATTCCCACAACCGGCGGTCAGCAGAAAAGCCTTTCCTGGATTCGCCAGAACAAGTTTGACAGCCCGTATACAACCGGCCAGGTGGTGGTCCGGATGATCCTGGAAATCCTCTTGTTCCGCTCCCTGTTTCGAAACAGCCGGGTGGGCTTTGGCAAGGGCCAGCATATTGCATACAAGTGGGTGATCTGGCTCTGGCTTTTTGCGATCCTGTTTCATTATTCCTTTTTTGTGGTGGTGTTGCGGCACCTGCGGTTTTTTGCCGAACCCGTCCCGTTTTTCGTCAATTTCCTTGAAAAAATCGACGGTATGCTCCAGATTCTGCTGCCTCATCTGTTTCTCTCGGGCGTGCTGCTTTTGGGCGGTGCCCTGCTGCTGCTTTTGCGCCGGGTTCTGCTGCCCAAGATGGCCTATATCTCCAGGCCGGCGGATTATTTTCCCCTGTTTTTGATCATCGGCATTGCGGTTACCGGACTGATGATGCGGTATCTGGACAAGGTGGACGTGGTCCGGGTCAAAGAGCTGACCATGGGCCTGGCTACGCTTCACCCGGGCATCCCGGAAGGCGGCATCAGCGGGCTGTTTTACGTGCACCTGTTTTTTGTCTCCATCCTTGTGGCCTATATCCCGTTTTCCAAGATCATGCACATGGGCGGGGTGTTTTTGAGCCCGACCCGGAATCAGGCCAACAACACCCGTGCCAAACGGCACGTCAATCCCTGGAATTACCCGGTCAAGACCCATACGTATGAAGAGTATGAAGACGAATTCAGAGATAAAATGAAAGAGGCTGGCCTTCCAGTTGAAAAGGAGTAGCTATGGCAGAGACGCCGAAACCAGAAGATCTGTATCAAAATATTGACCATACCATGCCAGA
>JAIPES010000128.1 GCA_021737045.1 Desulfobacteraceae bacterium
GGGCGGTTGTGTTATACAGTCGCCTGAGGCTTGGGAACCTGATAGCCGTCTGCTTCTTCCGTGGCCAGCAGATCGCTTTCCAGGTCCTTGCCTTTGAGGTCTTCATAGGGGTTGGGCTGGCCTTCGGGGGTGGTCCGAATGGGGAACTTAAACCGTTTGACCTGACCGTTTCTGAACTTGCAGGTCCACATGACATCTTCCGTGCCCAGCATGGGATAGATGCTGCTGCCCAGGGGGACGAAATCGGAATAGCCGCGTACTTCAATGGCCTGGGTGGGGCAGATTTTCACGCAGGAAAAACATTCCCAGCACTGGTCGGGTTCCTGGTTGTAGGCCTTCATCGTGTTCGGTTCGAGCACCATCAGGTCGTTGGGACAAATATACATACACGCTGTCTTGTCCCCGCCTTTGCAGCCATCGCATTTTTCGGTAATCACGAAACTTGGCATTATCTACCTCCTGATTGTCAATTGTTAGTGAATCACAATTTCTCCACTAAATTCATGTTAGTATCCTGATTTTTTGCCTTGTGAGCCCTGAGCACCTCCTTTCTCATCTCACTCTTGCCAGATCATTTCCCTTGATTCCTATATAATCCGTCCCATCGCATCCTTGGGGTTGCAGCCAGAAACCCTGCAAAGGCGGGCCCCGCCGCTAAGCGGCCTTAAATCCGACAGCAGATATTTGTTTTAAAATCACCACGATAACTGCCCGCCATCTGCAAAGTAGTTTATTTAACACCCGCCCTTTTTATTGTCAAGAGATTTCGACATTGGATTTCCGGGGCAAATCCGCCGGGTTAGCGCCTGTTCTGCCGCCCAAGATATGGATGCATCTTTTCTTTTACACACAATATGTAGAAAAGCTTCTCAGCGGCCGCCTTTTATATATACGCGCGGGATCCGGGAAGAAATCCTTGATAATACCTCATAATTAATCGTGTCCAGCGTGCCCGCCACTGACTCCACCGGGAGATCGCCATCTGCGTCCCTGCCGAAAACCAGCGCCGCATCCCCGCAGGCCACCCCCGGGACGTGTCCCACATCCAGCATGGTATGATCCATGCAGACCCGACCGATCACCGGGGCCCTGTAGCCCCGGACCCGCATGAAGCCCCGGGAGGACAGCAGCCGGAAGAATCCGTCCGCATACCCGATGGGCACGGTGGCGATCAGGGTGTTTTCCATGGTCTGCTCGGTCCATCCGTAGCTCACCCTGAAACCGGGCCCCACCCGCTTTAGATGCACGATCCGGGCGCGCACCGTCATGGCCGGGGTGAGTTCCACACCGCAGCATTCCGTTTCCTGTGACGGATAATGCCCGTATATGCTGATGCCGGGGCGGACCATATCCAGGTGGGTTTCGGGCATTTCCATGGCTGCCGCGCTGTTGGCCGCGTGCCGCACCGAAAAGACAACCCCCAGATCCCGGAGCCGTGAGAGGATCTGCTCAAAGAGTTCAAGCTGTCCCCGGGTATCGGATTTGTCCGCGCTGTCGGCAGTTGCGAAATGGGTGTATATGCCTTCCGCCGCCAGGCCCTGCAGTCCGCATATGGCGGCAACCTCCGCTACTGCGTCGGAAAAACCGTTTGCGCCGTCCGGCGGCATGCCGAGCACGCCGAGTCTTCCCATGCCGGTATCAATATTGATATGCACCCGCAGGCGGGCACCCGTGTCAGCCGAGCGGGCCGAAAACGCTTCGGCGTCCGTGAAGGATGAAACCGTCTGGGTCAGATCATATTCCAGGAGCTTCCGGGTCAGCGCCGGCGGGGTGTGCCCGAAGATGAGGATCGGGCCCTTGATTCCGGCATAACGAAGCTCCAGGGCTTCCCCGATTCTTGCCACTGCCAGACAATCCGCGCCTGCGGCCAGCGCCTGCCGGGCCACGGCGACCGCCCCGTGTCCATAGCCGTCTGCCTTGACCACCGCCATCAGACGGGTGCCCGAAGACAAAGCGCCCTTAAGCGCGCGCACATTATGTGCAACCGCACTCAGATCGATCTCAGCCCAGACATCATAGGGTACCAAAACAAACTCCGTAACAATATTCTTGACCAGCGAGTATTATGTTTCCCTCCATGGTGGTTACCACCCATAAATCCGAATATCGAAGCACGAAATCCGAAACAAAAAAAACGAAATCCATCCTTTTTTTCGAATTTCGATATTCGGATTTCGAATTTTCTCACAGTGGTCGATCCATGCTCCGGTAGCCCACGGCCTCCAGGATATGCGGCGGCCGGATATCGGACTGACCGGCCAGGTCTGCAATGGTGCGCGCGATCTTCAAAATCCGGTGATAGGCCCGGGCCGAAAGCCCGAGCCGCTCTGCGGCGTTTTCCAGGATGCCGGCCGATTCGCTGTCAATGGCACACTGCTTTTTGATATGACGACTTTTCATTGCCCCATTGGTGTTGATCCGCGTCCTTGCAAACCGTTTTTCCTGGGTAGTGCGTGCCGCTGTAACACGGGTGCGGATATCCCCCGAGGATTCGCCGGGTGTGGCCGAGGCCAGGTCCGCATATGCCACGGCCGGCACCTCTACGTGAATATCGATTCTGTCGAGCAACGGGCCGGAAACCCGGGTGCGGTATCTGGCGATCTGTGGCGCCGTGCATCGGCATTCATGGGTCGGATCCGTGTAATACCCGCACGGGCAGGGATTTAAAGCCGCAATCAGGGTAAAATCCGACGGATAGGTCAGCGAAGAAGAAGCCCGCGAAATAGTCACCTGCCGCTGCTCCAGCGGCTGGCGCAGCACTTCGAGCACGGACTTTTTGAACTCCGGCAGTTCGTCTAAAAACAGGACCCCGTTATGGGCAAGGCTGACCTCTCCGGGCCGGGGCACATGCCCCCCGCCGATCAGGCCGGCATCAGAGACGGTATGATGCGGTGCCCGAAAAGGCCGCCGGGTCACCAATGCCTGTCCTTTGTCCAGCAAACCCGCCACGCTGAAAACCTTGGTGGTCTCGATGGCCTCATCAAAGTTCATGGGCGGCACAATCCCCGCAAATCTTCTTGCCAGCATGGTTTTGCCAGACCCGGGCGGGCCGATCATCAGGACATTATGGTTCCCGGACGCCGCAATCTCCAGAGCCCGCTTCACATGCGCCTGTCCGGAAACCTCGGAAAAATCCGCCCCTGTATCCGGATCCGGTTCAAATGCTTTTGTTTCACGGGGATGCGGGGCGATATCGCGTTCCTGCCGCAGAAGACCCACCGCCTCTGAAAGGCTGGTCACCGGGTAAACCGCCAGGCCGTCGACCACTGCAGCCTCCCGGCGATTCTCCCAGGGCACCATGATTCCGGAAAACCCGGCCGCTTTTGCCGCCAGGGCCACGGGCAGCGAACCGGTCACCGGCTTAATGCGCCCGTCTAAGGCCAGCTCTCCGAGCAGCACATACGGATCCGCCGCCCGCTCCGGAATAATGCCCGCAGCCCCGAGAATTCCGGCTGCAATGGGCAGATCAAATCCGGTGCCGGCCTTGCGGATATGGGCCGGGGCCAGGTTCACGGTAATCCGGTCATCCGGAAAATCGTACCCGCAGTTAACCACGGCCGATTTAACCCTTTCCCGGCTTTCCCGGACCGCGGCCTCGGGCAGCCCCACCGTGGAAAAAGCGGGCAGCCCGCGGGCGATATCGACTTCCACCTCCATGAGCAGCCCGTCAACGCCGCTGACCGCCCCGGTAAAGACTTTGAATAACACGTCCCTTCCTTATATCTGCGGTAAACTTAAAAATCGCTCAATTTAGGTGTGAATAAGGCTTCAGCCTGATGCCGAAACAATTCCGGAGCACTATAACAAAGCGGGCCTGCCGGAACAATTGAAAAATCCGAAACAGCAGGTTATAAGGAAATTATACAGGATCGCCGCAATATCATGAAAAATACAAAGGCACCGCCGATGTCGGAAAACCAGCCCTGGAAAATTCTGCTCATTGACGATGAACCCAGCATCCGCAAGGTCACGGGCATCGCCCTGGCCGATGCCGGCTACCGGGTTCAAACCGCCGAGGACGGGGAAAAGGGCCTGGCGGCATGCCGGGAGTTCGCCCCCCACATTGTGATCACCGACATCCGGATGCCGAAAATGGACGGCATCGCCGTCCTCGAATCGGTCAAAAATGAATTTCCCGAAACCGAGGTGATCGTGGTCACGGCGTACGGGGAAATGGACGTGGCCATCCGGGCGCTTCAGCTTGACGCCTCGGATTTTATCACCAAGCCGGTCCACGATGATGCCCTTCACGTGGCTGTGCAGCGCGCCATTAAACGATATAACGACAAAAAGCAGCTTGCCGACTACACCCGCTTTCTGGAGGAAGGCTGGAACCAGACAACCCGGGAGCTCATGGAGGCCTTTCATTTTGAAAACAGCCTGATTGAAAGTTCCATGGACGGAATCGTGGGCTGTGATGCAGAAGAAACCATCATCACCTTTAACAAGAGCATGGAATCCATGCTCGGCTACGCAAAAAACGAAGTGATCCGCAGCAAAAACCTCTCCGGACTTTTTTCGCCAAAGGATTACCAGCAGCTCAAGTCCGACTTGGGGGGCTCCGGCTTTGGGGGCAAAAACCAGCTGTTTGTCTATGAAACCGCGCTGCTGACCAAATCCGGCAATCACCTGCCGGTCCAGGTATCTGCCGCCACCATTATCCTCGAGACCGGCCCGGCCGGGCTGGTGCTGTTTTTCCGGGACTTGCGGGAAATCCGGCGCCTGGAGCGAGAAATGGAGGACCAGGCCAAAATCCTGCACCAGGACAAGATGATGTCCCTGGGCCGGCTGGCTGCCAGTGTGGTGCACGAAATCAACAACCCGCTTTCCGGCATTCTCAACTACGTTCGCCTGATGATCCGGATCCTTTCACGAAAGGAGCTCGATGACCAGAGCCGGCAGCGGTTTTCCTCCTATCTGTCAATCGTGGAAAGCGAAACCGACCGGTGCTGCCGCATCGTATCCAATCTGTTGACCTTTTCCAGAAAGTCGCCGGCCGAATTCGCCCAGGTTTCCGTGCAGGCCCTGATTGACCGCTGCGTGCTGCTCAGTCAGCACAAACTGACCCTTTCCAATATCGAGCTTCACTATCACACCGCGGAAAACACGCCGCAGGTGCAAGGCGATATCAACCAGCTTCAGCAATGCCTGATCAACCTGATTTTCAACGCAATTGATGCCATGCCCGACGGCGGCCGCCTGGAGATCGAAGCCGGATATGATGCCGCAGCCCGCCGTGTGACCATTTCTGTGACAGACACCGGCACCGGCATTTCCGAAGCGGATCTGCCCCGGATTTACGAGCCGTTTTACACCACCAAACAGGAAGGCTATGGTGTGGGCCTCGGGCTTTCCACGGTTTACGGGATCATGGCCGCCCACAGCGGCACTGTTGATGTCCGCTCAACCCCGGGCAAAGGCACCACGTTTTATCTGCACCTGCCTGCCGGATGATGCAGGCCCGGGTGATTATCGTTGCAACTTTGCAACAAATTATTGCAAAGTTGCAACGATAATCTGCAACATCTTAACCTACCAATAAAACATAAAATTGCAACAACTGCGAAATCAACCGTTGCATTTCCAAAACCCACCGCCCTGCCGGTCTTTTCCATAAATTCTGCAATAACAAGCCGTTACACTTCCCCAAAATATGGCATGTTTCGTGCAATTCTCTTTTCACGACATGCCGTTTTAAAAGGCATATTTTCTTTCCTGCCATCAAAAAGGGAGGCGGCTGTGACTTCTGATGCGCACCGCAAAACCGTTCTCATTGTCGATGATGATCCCGACATCCGCCTGTTTGTCTCCGGTTTGATGAAAAGCTCCGGATACAGGCCCGTCAGTGCGCAGGACCGCCAGCACGGCCTGGACAAGGCCTGCACCGAACAGCCCGACTGCATCATTTTAAACTGCACCATGGGCGGCGAAGACGGCATGTCGCTTTACAAGAGCTTAAAAACCCGGAGCGATCTGCAGCACATTCCGGTTGTAATGGTCTCCCCGGTCTC
>JAIPES010000129.1 GCA_021737045.1 Desulfobacteraceae bacterium
CGTTTTTGCGGATTCATC
This sequence comes from Desulfobacteraceae bacterium, assembly GCA_021737045.1. GTDB lineage: Bacteria > Desulfobacterota > Desulfobacteria > Desulfobacterales > Desulfosalsimonadaceae > Desulfosalsimonas. Next base: position 19 of record JAIPES010000129.1, read on the forward strand.
AAATGCCTTTGCTTAAAATTTACAAACCCGCCCTGCTTTCCTCAAACAGTTTGAAATTTTCACGCAAAAACGCTCAATGTCGCTTCAAAAGCAGACCCCGCCCTTGGACTTCCTTGGAAGTGTTTCCCCAGGGCCGTAGCCCAGGACCGAACACTGCAAATAACTTTTTGCCGCATGCTGAATGGCTTTGATTTTATTTTTTTGAACCTTGAACCTTGAACCTTGAACGAAGTTATTTAGAAGTCTGACTTTAGATGGTGCCGTAAAAATTTCAAGATCAAGGTTTGCGCAAAATCCAGAGAACAACAGATATCACCACGCTGACGACAATCATGGTGGTCACGGGTATGCAGACTTTCAGCCCGGGCCGGTCAATGATGATGTCTCCGGGCAGCCGCCCGACGGGAAGCCGGGCAATCCACGGCCAGAAAACACCGATGACAGCAATGGCGATTCCGATGGCAATCAGGGTTTTGTTCATGGCGGTTATACGCTGTAATAATCCCGGTACCAGTCCACAAACCGTTGGATGCCTTCCTGGATGGGCGTCATTGGCCGAAATCCCACGGCATTGTATAAATCATCAATGTCTGCGCACGTGGCCGGCACATCTCCGGGCTGCAGGTCCAGATACTCTTTTTCCGCCTGTTTTCCCAGGACCTCTTCGAGCACGCGGATAAAATCCATGAGCTTTTCCGGACGATTGTTGCCAATGTTATAGACCCGGTAAGACGTATACGAGGTGCCCGGATCCGGGCTGTCCCCGCTCCAGTCCGGGTCCGGCTCCGGCAGTTTGCCCATGACCCGGACCACACCCTCGATGATATCGTCAATATAGGTAAAGTCCCGCTGCATGCGGCCGTGATTGAATACCTGGATGGGTCTGCCCTCCAGTATGGCCCGGGTAAACAGGAAAAGCGCCATATCCGGCCGGCCCCAGGGCCCGTACACGGTAAAAAAGCGCAGGCCCGTGCAGCGCATCCCGTAAAGGTGGCTGTAGGTGTGTGCCAAGAGCTCGTTTGCCTTTTTGCTGGCCGCATACAGGGAAACCGGATGATCCACATTGTCATGCACGGAAAACGGCATTTTGGTGTTGGCGCCGTATACGGAACTCGACGAGGCAAAGACAAAATGGGACACGTTAAAATGCCGGCAGCATTCCAGCAGATTGACAAATCCCACAAGGTTGGCGTCCACGTAGGCATGAGGATTTTCCAGGGAATAGCGCACCCCGGCCTGGGCGGCCAGGTTGACCACCACGTCAAACTTGCGCTCGGCAAACAGGCAGTTTAACGCATCCCGGTCTTCGAGATCAATGCGGTGAAAGGAAAATCCGGGCTTTTGTTCAAGCCGTCTTAAACGGGCCTTTTTGAGCTCCACGTCATAATAGGCGTTGAGATTGTCCAATCCCGCAACGGTTTTGCCTTCATCTGCCAGCCGGGCGGCCAGATGATACCCGATAAACCCGGCCGCACCCGTGACCAATACCTTTTTGAATTCCAATTTGGATGCCGTCCTTTTTGATGCTTTTGTAAAACGTAAGTTTTTGGATGGCGCTGTAGATTCACAGATTTTCAATCACGCGGCAAAGCAGCCGGACCCCGAAGCCCGTGCCCCCGGGCCCGCAATAGTCGTTGGCGCCGGAGGCATAAGCCGGGCCGGCAATGTCGATATGGGCCCAGCGCGACCCCTGGGTGAATTCAGACAAAAACAGGGCCGCTGCAATGGCGCCGCCATAACGGTTTTTGCCCACGTTTTTCAGGTCCGCGAAATCACTTTTCAGATTTTCCCGGTAATCCTCGGGCATGGGCATGGACCAGCAGCGCTCATGGGTCGTTTGACCCGCCTGCGAAATGGCCTCTGCCAGGTCCGTATCCGTGGAAAACACTCCGGCGATCTTTTCGCCCAGGGCCACGATGCAGGCGCCTGTGAGGGTGGCCATGTCAATGACCACATCCGGGCTGTACTGCCGGATGGCATAATAAAGGGCATCTGCCAGAATCATCCGGCCCTCGGCATCGGTGTTGCCGATTTCAACGCTTTTGCCGGATGCGGTTTTGACGATATCGCCCGGCCTATAGGAATTGCCCGAGGGCATGTTTTCCACAAGGGGCATTACCCCCACCACCCGCTTGCTGCAGCCGGTCCGGGCAGTTGCAATCATGGCTGCGGCCACGGCCGCGGCTCCGGCCATGTCCTGCTTCATGGTTTCAAGGCCCGATGCCGGCTTTAAGTTAATACCGCCGGAATCAAATGTCACACCCTTGCCCACAAGCACCACTGTCTGATCCCAGGTTTCGGGCTTGTAGTCGAGAACCACCATCTGGGGCCGGCCGCTGCTTCCGGCGGCCACGGCCAGAAGCGCCTGCATCTTGTTTTTCCGCAGATCACCGCTATCCAAAACCACTGCCTCCAGGGCATGTTTTTCAGCCGCCTTGACAATGGAGCGGGCAAAGCGCGCCGGCCGCTTGTCATTGGGCGGCATGCTCACCCAGTTTCTGGCCATGTGGGTGCCTTTGCAGACAATTTCGGTTTTCTGCGCCAGGCTCCGGGCCTGGCCGGCAAAATCCCGGCCAACGGCAAACGCAATGGATTTCAGTGCCTTGTGGGGTTTTTCCTTTTTGTAGAAGTCAAAGCGGTAATTGGCCAAAACAGCGCCTTCCATCAGGGCTTCGGCCGCTTCCCCGGGCTCCATGCCGCAGGCCCGGGCTTGGGGCATGCAGATCAGAAGGCCGGACATATCCGCGTTCACGGCCCTGCCAACAGCTTTTCCCGCAGCCCGGCGAAGGCTTTCCGCCGTAAGATCGCCTGTTTTGCCCAGGCCGGCCAGCATGACCCGCTGCGCCTTTGTCCCGGCCGGAGCATAAAGGATCAACGCATCGCCGGATTTCCCGGAAAACTCGGGATATTGCCGGCCCTGGTCAATGAGCGCCAGCATTTTTGCATCATTGTATAGCGCTGCGTCCTCGCAGACAAGCAGCAGCATGAGATCGGTCTTGATCGCCTTTGGATCGCCCGAACGAATGGTCAGCAATGAAACCTCCCCTATATTTACAGATTTCTTTCCTTTTGAATGGCTTCCCAGGCCTCCTGGATCTCCCGGAATTTGTCATGGGCAAACCGGACAAATTCCTCAGGCAGGCCCTTGGAGGCAATGGTGTCGGGATGGTAGTCCCGCACCAGCTTGCGGTACTGCTTTTTGATGGTATCATTGTCATCAGACGGACTGACCCCGAGCACGGAATAATATTTTTCAGAAACCGATACATAGCGTGACTTCATGTTCTGGTAATCCGCATCCGGCAGCCGGAAAGTGCGCACCGCGGTTTCAATGAGCGCCTCTTCGCTTTTGTCCATGGTGCCGTCTGCCACCGAGACCCGAAGCAGAATATCGATCATCAGCTCCAGAAGCTCGGGCCGGTCATGAAACTGCTGGTAGAACTGCAGGGCAAAGTCGTCAAAAGTCTGGGGCGCATTTAAAGCCGTGTAAAATATTTTTTCCGCCATCTGGCGGCTTTCAGCGTTGAGGTGCAGGTCCTGGGCCATGAACCTGCGGATGGAAGCCATTTCCTCATCCGTGACCTGCCCGTCCACCCGGGCCAGCTTTGCCAGCATGGAAAATGCCGCCACAAAAAAGGTCAGCTGCGCCTTTCCCTGGGGCGACATCTGCGCCTCATTGGGCAGTTCCCGCTGCTGCTGGCCGTTGTCTGAATCCATCAGGTGCCCGAGGGCCGCACCCCCGATGGCGCCCAGGGGCCCGCCCAAAGCAAATCCAATGGTGCCGCCCACCATTTTTCCAAGCCATCCCATATGTCATCCTTGTTCGTGCTTCAAAGTTGATTACACCGTAAAGTCCGGAAACTTTTATAACCGACAACGAATAAAAAAACAACTTATTGATTTTACTTAACACTTAATCACTTAACACTTAACACTGCCTGTAAAAAAGCCTTTTTACAGGCTTATCAATATTTTGCGCAAAAGATTCAGTGCGGTTTCGGCAAATATGCGCTTGTTGGCCATCCGGTTTTCAAACGGAAATTTGTATTGTTTGGCAAACCTCTGCTCCGGGCCGCAAAGCCCGATGCACACCGTGCCCACGGGCTTGTCCGTCGTACCCCCGCCGGGACCGGCAATGCCGGTGACAGAAACCGCGTAATCCGCATCGGCCATGCGCCTTGCCCCCTCTGCCATTTCCCTGGCGGTATGTTCGCTAACCGCTCCACAGGTTTCCAGGGTATGGGCCGGGACCCCGAGCATGCGCATTTTGGCGTCGTTGGAATAGGTCACCACCGAGCAGAGAAAATACCGGGAGCTTCCGGCCACATTGGTGATCCGGCTGGCGATCATGCCTCCTGTGCAGGATTCGGCCAGGGCCAGGGTGGCGGATTGCCTGGCCAAAAGCTCGCCCACCACCTCTTCCATGCTCTGGCCGGTCTCGGAGAAGACATAATCGCCCACCCGCTCCCGCACCCGGTCTGCGGCCGCGCTGACAGCAGAATCCAGGGCACTGCTATCTGTTCCCGAGGCTGCGAGTTTGACGTGGATCACGGGAAATTCGGCCAGCATCCCAAGTTTTACACCGTCCAATGATCCTGTCAAGTCCGCGAGCCGCTCGTTGACATGGGCCTCGGGCAGACCGAACAAAGACAGCCGCTTTTCCCGGTAAAAACTGCCCGTGCCGTTTCTGGCCGCATCCGCCTCAAGGCTGACAATAACATGATCGGCCATCATCTGCCGCATTTCAAATGGCACCCCGGGCAAAAAGAAAAAGCGGCAGTTGCCGATTTTTAGGGTAAAGCCCGGGGCCGTACCAACGGAGTTGAGCAAGGGCGACGCGCCCCGGGGCAGCAGGGCCTGCTTTGCATCAGAATCGGAAACCGGCCGGTCAAAGCGTTTGAAAAACGCTTCCATGCAAGCCATGGCCTCTTTGTTGCGCTCCAGTTCCACCCCGGCGGCCCGGGCTGCGGCCAGAGCGGTGATATCATCCACGGTGGGCCCCAGCCCGCCGGTAACAAGGGCGATATCGGCCCGCTGCCCGGTTTCGGCAAGCACATCTGTCAAGCGATCCATGTCATCGCCCACGCACATGTGGCGGCCCACGGCAATGCCGGTTTCATACAGGCGGCCTGCAATCCAGGCGGCATTGGCGTCCACCACCGTGCCGGTCAACACCTCGTCTCCGGTGGAAATAATTTCTGCTATCATTGGGGTTCCTGTTATCCTGACAATTGATGGCACCGTAAAAAGCTTCTAAATAACTTCGTTCAAGGTTCAAGGTTCAAGGTTCAAAGTTCAAGGTTCAAAGTTCAAGGTTCAAGGTTCAAAAAAATAAAATCAAAACTTTTAAGCATGCGGCAAAAAGTTATTTGCAGTGTTCGGTCCTGGGCTGCGGCCCTGGAAGGACGGTTCCAAGGAAGTCCAAGGACGGGGTCGGTTTGTAAGCGACATTGAGCGTTTACGGAAAAATTCAGCAAATGCCGGAGCTAAAAAATTTCAAACTGTTTGAGGCCGACAGGCCGAGTTTTTGAAATTTTAAGCGAAGGCATTGGCTGAATCCATAAACGGTCAGGAGCGAAAAAACTGACCCCGGCCGCAGGGCTTCCTTCCTGACAAACAGCGGACGCGGTAAAAAGCTTTTTACGGCGCCATCATATTTAAAGGATTCATACCGAAATGTGAGTTCAAACACAAATGAAAAACCCGCATAAATTTTTGCTTGACAAATCCGTAAAAAACCTTTTATTGGTTCCTGAAACATACAATTTTAAACAAACCGGCCATCGGGCCCGAATGTATTTGACTGTATCGGAACGACCCATGCAATTATTTGATCTGCAGACAAAAAAAACAAACCAGAACTGGTGGTGGCGGACCAGCATAGCGGGGTCTGCCTTTAAACCGGTTTAAATCAGCCATAGCGCAAGCAAAAAGACCGAGGCGGCCCCTTAAGCCCCCGGTCTTTTTTATTTTAAAAAAAGC
>JAIPES010000130.1 GCA_021737045.1 Desulfobacteraceae bacterium
CCCGCAGATCAGACCTATGACGCATTTATTCAATATTTCAAACAGAAAGGCTGGAACGTCAGAAAGGAAATGGAAGCCCTGGACATGGCACCAGAACAGGCTGCCGCGATTTCCGATTATATCGAGGAAGAAATAAGGGCTGCCGAGCTGTCCAGAAACGGGCACCAGATGGGCCTTGCAGTTACCAGGTATAATGACGAGACACTTGCCGCGGTATGGCATACCCCCGGCGCGACTGCTGCAGAGGCAGGCTCTGAACCCGTGCGTGCCGAACCTGAGAAAACCGATGCGGCCAAAAAGCGGCCCGAAGAAGTCTCGGGCTCCGATCCTGAAGATGTACCGGTTTATCCCGGATCCGTACGCACCGCCTACCAGAAGATGGAAAAAGGCGGCAGTGTCTCTCATGCGGCTTCTTACGCCGCAAAAGCGGATAAGGAAAAGGTGCTGGCATTCTATGAAACTGAAATGGAAGAAAATGACTGGGAAATCGTGAAAAAAGTCGAGACCGGGGAAGAAAAATATTTGGAGGCCACAAAAACAGAAAACCAAGTGCGCATAATCATAAGGCCGAGCGACGATTATCCGGGTTATACAGAAGTGGAGATGGCGGCAAAATATCCGGAAAAACAATAGCGGTTGGAGCTGTCGCCCCATTACCGCTCTTTTTCAAAACCCGTACCCTGACCCGCAGACGGGTCAGGGTACGGAGCTATAGCCAGAATTCCGGGTACCGGCGGCGCGGTGCGATATTGTTGACCAGCAGGGCCACTACCAGCATCAGGGCCGCACCCAGGCCCGCGGGTACGAGCACGTACCAAAAACCCAGGGCATGGATTTTTGCACTGCCGATTACCGCGATCAGGGCGGTGGCGCCGCCGGGCGGATGCAGCGTTTTTGTGGCGTGCATGGCCAGTATAGCCGTGGCAACGGCCACGGCTGCCGCCAGGGGCATGCTTGCCCCGAGCAGCTTGAATGCAGCCACCCCGATAACCGCAGAAATCACGTGTCCGCCCATGAGATTTCTGGGCTGGGCCAGCGGACTTCGGATGGCGCCGTAGATCAGTACCGCGGATGCGCCGAATGATCCGATGATCATCACCAGGTCGGAATCTGCAAGAATGCGGTAGTGCGCCAGGGCCACTGCCGCAATGCCTAAAAACGATCCCACCCAGGACCACAGCATCTCGGGGATACTCACCCGGGGCGGACTCGTGGTAACGCCTTTCATTTTTTTGAAGTATTGCATGATTTTTCCTTAACCTAAATTGAGCGTTGCAAATTTTTACACGGATCAATCTTTTTTATTTTTTTAAGGAATTAAGTCAGTTTCAGGTGTTAAAACTTGAAAATCGCTCAATTTAGGCTTAACAGATTCTTGCAAAAAACGAGTGCACCATGTCTGCGCGGCTCACGATGCCGATTATCCGGCCGCCTGCATCCACCACCGGCACCCGGTTGATCTGTTTTTCAGCAAACAGTTGGGAAATCCCGGACAAGGGGCGCCCTGCTTCCACGGTCACCGCCGGGGCGGACATGATATCTGCAGCAGTCTTGCCCCGGATGGGAAGCGCCACGCACCCCTTGTTTTTCAGGCACTGGCTGACAACCCCCATAAATGAACCCGATGGCTCGGCACCCATTTTCTTCAAAAAATCCTTTTCCGAAATCACCCCGATGACCGCGTCGTTGCTGTTGATCACCGGAATGCCGGAGATGTTTGCCGCAGCCATCCGCTCTGCGGTTTCCACCAGGGACGAGTCCGGATGCACGCAAATCACCTCCCGGGTCATGACATCTTCGGCGCGCATGGACCGGGCGATGCGGTCCACCGCATGGTTGTAGGCAAACCGGTAGATCTCCATGAAATCCGCGGGCGTGATATCAATATAGCCCTGCATCTCTTTCATAGCGGCAATAATGTCCTCGTTTTCAAGATCCACGGGCGATCCCCCGCTCGGCTCATCAGAATTAAACTGCATGACACGCCTCCTTAAAGATTCGACTGCGTCGGATCCGGTCTATGTTGTATTATGCCCGATCAAAAACCGTCTTTTTGTTCAGACACGATCCGGCCGGACAAAAGACAACCATATCGCCCGGACCAGGAAGAAAAACAGCAGAATCGCGCCTGCTGCAAAAATCACGTCCGGTACCATGCGCGCCCAGGAAAACGCCCGGATCATCGGGCCGGATGCGATCTCCGGGCTCCTGGCGTACCACAAGCCATCTCTGACCGCGTAAAACAACTGGTAAAATCCCGATGGAATCAGGCTGAACACGAGCATTGTAGCAAGTCCGCCGTTCAATCCCCAGAAGCTCCATTTCAGCAGCCGGTCCGACCAAGCCCGGCGCGCCACAATATGACGCACGGAAAACAGCATCAGCGAGATCGCCAGCATGCCGTAAACCCCGAACAGCGCAGCATGGGAGTGAATGGGCGTGGTATTGATGCCCTGAGCATAATAGAGCACAATCGGCGGGTTGATTAAAAAACCGAAGACACCCGCTCCCACCAGATTCCAGAACGCAACCGAGATGAAAAAATAAATCGGCCACTTGTAGGCGTAATCCCGCCCCCCCGCGTCAATGACCCGAAGATTGTGCACCACCTCAAAGCCCAGCAGGGTCAGGGGCACCACTTCCAGGGCCGAAAAAACAGCACCCAGCGCAAGAATCGGGGTGGGGCTGCCGCTCCAGTACAGATGATGAAATGTGCCGATCACGCCGCTTCCCAGGTATAAAAAGACAATGAAATACACGGTCGTAAGGGCGAACTTTCGGCTGACCGCCCCGATATAAGCCAGCAGAAACGCCATGACCACGGTGGCAAACACCTCGAAGAAGCCTTCCACCCAGAGGTGCACCACCCACCAGCGCCAGTACTCGGCATTGGACAGGTGGCTGCCGTGGGTATACATAAGGCCTGCCATGTAGAAAAGCGGTATGGCAACAGCGCTGTAAAGCAGCATGTGGGTCAGCCCGCCCTTGTCGTCTTCGTCCTTTAATGCCGGGGCAATGGATCGCAGCACCAGTACCAGCCAGATGATCATGCCCGCAATCAACAAAAGCTGCCATACCCGGCCCAGCTCAATAAATTCATAGCCCTGGTGGCCGAAGTAGAAACTCAGATTTTCGAAAAACCCGCCGATTGACAGCCAGGCTCCGGCCATGGAACCCAGCACCACCAGTACAACCGCGCCAAACAAGGACAGCACCCAGAAGCGCTGTCCCTTTGGCTCGCGTCCAACAAACGGCCCGATAAAAAGCCCGGCCGCCAGAAAGCAGGTGGCGATAAAAAACACGGCCAATTGCAGGTGCCAGGTTCGGGACACCGCGTATGGCAGGATGTGTCCAATGGGGATGCCGAAAAAATATGTGCCTTCCACCGTGTAATGGGCGGTCACCGCGCCCAGGCCGATCTGGAGGATAAACAAAAGGATGGCCACGACAAAATACGGCAGCAGGGCCTTCTGGCTCGGTGTTGGCTGCGGTTCGGCAAACTCTTTTAAAATTTCGGGGTCGGGTTCGTCGTAGCTGATATAGCGCAGGTAGAAGAAAACGGCTGCGGCAACCGCCAGGATCAGCAGGACCACGCTGATAATGGACCATATCAGGGTCCCGGGAATCGGTTCGTTTCCCACCAGCGGGTCATAAGGCCAGTTGGTGGTGTAGGAGTAATTCTTGTCCGGTCTTTCGGTCCCGGCAGACCAGGCCAGCCAGGCAAAAAAGCTGTTTACGGAAAACGCGTTTTCCGGGGTTTTGACAATGCCGGATTGAAGCCCCATGGACTCTTTTCCGTTACGGAAAAGCTCATGGTAATAGTCAAACAAGGCGTCAAACGCCTCTTCCTGGTACTGGGTGAAAACAAGGGTTCCGGTTTCCGGATCATAGCGGTTGGTCTTGATTTCCTCTGAGACAAGTGCCGTAAGCCTTGCCCGCTCCTGGGCGGAAAGCTGTTCGAAATCCTGCTGGGAAAATCCGCGGGCGGCTTCGGGTTCCAGGCCGTGATGCCGGGCAGCCATGTAAAGCCCCATTCTGTGAAGAAAATCCGCTGACCAGTCCGGGGCCAGGTAGCTGCCGTGTCCCCAGATGGTGCCGATATGCTGGCCGCCCCTGGAAAAGTAGTATTTCTGGCCGGAGATAATGTCATCGCCGGTGAATATAACGTCTCCGGCCTGGCTGACCACTTTTTCCGGAATCGGCGGTTTTTCCTTGTTGATCACATAACCGCCCAGGATTAACACCCCGAAAGTCAGCGCCAGCACAAACAAAAAGATTGCCCGAATCCTTGGGTTCTGCATTTTCCCGCCCCTCCGTTGATCGTAAAGGTTTTTGTCAGATCTTAATCCGTGTATACTTGTTTCAGCCGATGTAAAAGCTGGTGAAACGCCTCGTGCTTGCCCGGGCCGATGCGGTCTTCCTCGAGCTTTTCAAATGCCTCAGACAGCTCGGCCTGTTTTTCCGGCCCCAGCATTTCAAGTACCATCGGGAAAAGCACGCTTTCTTCCTTTTCAATATGCCTGCCCAGCAGGCCAACGTAATCCAGGGCGGCCTTCTCGACTGTTTTGCCGGCTGCCTTGTCCCCGGATGTGAAATCTTTTGCCGCATCCCGGAGTTCTGCAACAAGCCGGCGGCCCTGTTCATGCTCCTGCAGCAAAACCCCGATGGGGCCCTGATCCCGCGGCACTCCGGCGGCCTCCAATGCGGGAAACAGAAAATCCTCCTCTTTGCCGTGATGGCAGCGGTCCACAAAAACGGTTAAGAATTCAATGATGGCATCAAGGTCCCTGGCGTTGATGTCCCGGCCCTGTGCGAACTGGCCAGCCACGTTTTCAATGATGTCCAGCATGGTTTCCACGCCCCGGTGTTCATTTTTGAGTTCCGTAATCGGTTCCATCTATCCCCCGTTATGCTGTTGTTTGCATCAGGTTGACCCCTTATGCGGTTTTTCCTCGGTACTGCTTTGCCGAGGCGATTGCGCTTTTTCGATGACCGAAACCAGATATTTTTTCAGGGCAGCCGCGTGGCTGTATTCCGTGTCCCGGGCTGCAAACAGAAGTGTGACCCGCTGTTTTTCAGCCAGATCCAAAAGCTGCCGGATTACTTCAGGCCTTTCATCGAGCTCGGCAAAATACCGCCGCTGGAATTCCTCCCACTTGGACCGGTCGTGGCCGAACCATTTCCGAAGAGCGGTGCTCGGGGCCGCATCCTTTAGCCATAGATCGGCCCGGAGCTGGTTTTTGGACACCCCCCGCGGCCATACCCGGTCGACAAGGACCCGGAAGCCGTCTTCCTCTTGAATCGGTTCGTAAACACGTTTAATATTTATCATAATTCCCCTGCCTCCTCATTTTTCCCAAGAGATCCGCCGGAGCCGGTCCTGATTTGTTCCACGATACCGAGATCCCCAAGGACCAGGTACATGCAGGGGATTGCCAGCAGCACCAGCACCGTGCTGGCCATTAAGCCGAATGCGGTGCTGATGACCAGCGGGATTAATATCTGTGCCTGGAGGCTTTTTTCAAACAGCAGGGGCAGAAGCCCGGCAATTGTGGTCGTTGAGGTCATGAGCACCGCGCGGAACCTTTCACGGCTGGCGCGGGCCGCGGCTTCATGCATGGACAGGCCCTCTTTTCTGGCGTTTTTCAAAAAAATCACCAGCAGGATCGAGTCGTTAACCACCACCCCGCCCAGGGCGATAAATCCCAGCAGACTCGGCATGCTGATGGGCACGCCCATCAGACCGTGTCCCCACACCACGCCGATCAATGAAAAGGGAATGGCCAGCATCACGATAATCGGTTCCGTATAGGTCCTGAACTGGAAGCTCAGCAGGATGAAAATTCCGATGAAACCGATCATCATGGCCCATAGCATCGATTTGCGGGTTGTGTTGACTTCTTCAAGTGAACCGGCAATGGCCAGTTTCAAATCAGGGTACTTTTTCTTAAACCGG
>JAIPES010000034.1 GCA_021737045.1 Desulfobacteraceae bacterium
TTAAGCACGCCGCCAGCGTTCATTCTGAGCCAGGATCAAACTCTCCACTTAAATCGTACGTATCTTTTAAATACGGATAAGCGAAAATAAAAATTAACTTGGCCCGCTTATTGCCACTATTTAGTTTTCAAAGATCAAGGCTCTGATCCGTCGGCTTTTGCGCCTGTAAAAGAACCTGATGTTTTGCCGTCAACCTTTGGGCAGCGACAATTGCCATTTATATGATTTTATCGCTGGCCTGTCAACAACAAATTTTGCTTTTTTTCATTTTTTTTACTTTCGGGTTTTGGCAACCTTGCTTCACCCAAACCCGGGGCAGCTTTTATGCCCCTGATCATTTGCAAGTCCGCCCGATTCAGGGGCTGCCCGTCAAATGAATTTCTGCGTTCTACATGTCGTGCAGGGCTTTGTCAACAATAAAAATGCCCTGCCTCGCCATGTTTTTTTATCTATCTGTAAAAACTTCGGATTTGCTCCACTACATAGGTCTGCTGATCTTCGGTTAACTCAGGAAACACCGGAATCGCCAGGGTCCGGGCCGCTGCCGTTTCGGCCTCTGGCATCTGGCCGGCAACATATCCCAGAGGGGCAAAACACTGCTGCATGTGCAGGCAAACCGGATAATAAATCTCACAGCCCACCCCGGCGGCCTGCAAAAAATTGCGCAGGGCATCCCGCTTTGATTCCGCAGAAATGACAAACTGATTGTAAATATGCCGGTCCTGTTTTTCCACGGGACACCCGATGATCTCTTCAATCCCGGCTTCTGCAAACAACCGCCGGTATCTGGCGGCATTTTGCTGCCGCTCTTGCGTCCACTGATCCAGAAGGGCGAGCTTGATGGACACAATTGCGGCCTGGATGGCATCAAGCCGGAAATTGCCGCCGATGTAGCGGTGGTAATACTTGGGACTGGCCCCGTGAACCCGAAGGATTTTTAACATTTCATAATACGAATCCGAATTGGTGGTCACAATGCCGCCGTCGCCAAATCCGCCGAGGTTTTTGGAGGGAAAAAAGGAAAAACATCCAAAATCCCCCAATGACCCCGCCCGATGCCCCTTGTATTCCGCGCCGATGGCCTGGGCGGCATCCTCGATGACAACCCAGTTGTTTTCACGGGCCAGGGCATTGATGGGATCCATTTCCGCGCACTGGCCGTACAAATGCACTGGCATCACAGCCTTGACGCTTTGGCGGGTTTTTTCATTCATGCGGCTGACTTCGGCTTCTATCTTTTGGGGGCAGATATTATAGGTATCCGGCTCAATATCCACAAAAACCGGCACTGCCCCCACCCGGGCAATGGCGCCGGCAGTGGCAAAAAAAGTATACGGAGTTGTGATCACCCGGTCGCCTTCACCAATTCCGGCGGCCATCAGGGAAAGCAGCAGCGCATCAGTGCCCGATGACACCCCCACTGCATACCGCGCCCCGCAGTAAGCGGCAACCTCTTCTTCAAGCTTTTCCACATAAGGGCCGAGGATAAAATGCTGGGACTCGTAAATCTTTTCGGTAACCGCCAGGCACTCCTGCCTGATGGATGCATACTGCAGCTTAAGGTCAAGTAATGGGACTTGCATTTCGAGATCCTTCATTTATTGGCCGCATCCGCCAATGTATTTAAATTCAATGGCTGTTCATCCGAGTCAAACATAAATCCAAAATCCGAACATCGAAATCCAAAACAAATTCAAAATCCGAATACGCAATGTTTAAAAACAAAAATCGGTATCAAGCAGTTTGCTTTCGTCATTTGAATTTTGGTCATTCGATATTGATTTAAATTTCGGATTTTGGGCTTCGAATTTACTGCTTTAACGCTTTTACTTTCTTGCCGTTGCTCTTGCGCCCGTTGTTTCTCCGGCCGTTTTGGGCTTTGCCGTTTCCGTTTCCATTGCCGTTGCCCCCGGAATGCACCGGTGCACAGACCGTGTACACGGCATCATAACCCAGAAGCGTATTGACCTCCTGACGGAGGGTCACGCCGGCCCTGATCTTCATCTCCTCGGGCAAGGCGATGATGGTTTCGGTTTTGGCCGGGATACGCACGTGCAAAAACCCCTTGCACGCCCCGGGATGTTTCTGCAAAACCGCAAGCAGATTCTCCATGGCCTGTATTTCCACGCTTTCGGCGTCAATCCGGATATGCAGGCTTGCGGCCCAGTTGGTTTCGGCATCAGCAATGCGGACCACGCTGTCGGCCAGAATCTTGGTGCTTTTCTCATTTTTCTGAACCTGGCCCTGTACAAATGCCGGGGTCTCCAGGATCAGCACGTCGGCAACAGCGGCATACAAATCCGGAAACACAACCACTTCCACGGAGCCATGCATATCCTCGATATTCAAAAAGGCCATTGGATCGCCCTTTTTGGTCATGATGGTCTTGATATGCTTGACAATGCCCCCTATTCGCACAATCTCACAGTCCCCCACGGCATCCTCGGCAACGGAAAGGGCATCCACGTTGGCATACTTTTCCATTATATCCCGGTATTCATCCAGGGGATGCCCGGTGATATAAAATCCAATGGCCTCCTTTTCCAGCTCCAGCAAATGCTTTTCATCCCATTCGGGAAGCTCGGAAATCACCGGCGCGTTGATCGCGTCCGCTTCCTGGCCGGATCCGCCGAAAAGCGACATCTGTGGATCGTTTCGCTCCTTTTGCACCCGCTGGCCGTAGTCCAGGGCATCATCTGCAGAGGCCATGAGCGCGGCCCGGGTGTATCCGGTAAAATCAAAGGCGCCGCATTGAATCAGGCTTTCCAGGACCCGCTTGTTGACCTTGCGCAGGTCCACCCGCTGGCAGAAATCAAAAATGGATTCAAACCGGCCCTGCTTCCGGATTTCAATAATGGATTCAATGGCGGATTCGCCCACGTTTTTCACTGCCGCCAGCCCGAAACGGATCTTGTCGCCGGAAACGGTAAACCCCTTATGGCTTTCGTTGATATCCGGCGGCAGAATGGCGATATTCATGTTTCTGCATTCGGCAATATATTTGGCCACGTTGTCCGAGGAATTCATCTCAGAAGTGAGCACTGCTGCCATGAACTCTTCCGGGAAATGCGCCTTGAGATAGGCGGTCTGATAGGCGATTAAAGCGTAAGCTGCGCTGTGGGACTTGTTGAAGCCATAGCCGGCAAAGGTCTCGATGAGTTCAAACAGCTCATTGGCCTTTTGTTCGTCAACACCGTTTTCCACCGCACCCTTGACAAACCGGTCCCGCTGTTTGGCCATGACATCGACAATTTTTTTACCCATGGCCTTTCTGAGATTGTCCGCCTCTGCCATGGAAAAGCTGCCCACCTCGCTTGCGATCTTCATGACCTGTTCCTGGTAAAGAATCACGCCGTAGGTGTTTTTTAAAATCGGTTCGAGCTGCGGGATCAGGTACTGTACTTTCTGGCGGCCGTGCTTTCGTTCCACGTAGTCGTCATGCATGCCGCTGCCCATGGGCCCGGGCCTGTAAAGCGCCACCAGGGCCGTAACCTCGGCAAAGCTCTCCGGCTTCATCCGGGTGAGCAGATCGCGCATGCCCGCGCTTTCCAGCTGAAACACCCCGGCGGTATTGCCGGCTGAAAGCAGCTGAAAGGTTTTTTCGTCAGACAAATCCAGGTGCCCCAGATCCGGCGGGCGCTTTCCCAGGGATTCGATGATCTGCAGGGCATTGGCCATGATTGTCAGGTTGCGCAAACCCAGAAAATCAAATTTCACCAAGCCGATTTTTTCCACCATCTTCATATCGTACTGGGTCAGCACTTCGCCGCGTTTGCCTTTATATAAGGGCAAATACTCCACCAGGGGTTTGTCCCCGATGACCACGCCGGCGGCATGAGTGGAGGCATGACGGTTTAGCCCCTCCAGGGACCGGGAAATTTCGATGAGTTCGCCGATCACCGGATTGGACCGGGCCCGTTCCGCCAGCTTGGGCTCCAGTTCCATGGCCTTTTCCAGAGTCATGCCCGGAGTTTCAGGCACCAGCTTGGCGATTTCGTCGACTTCGCTCAGTGCGATGTTCAAGGCCCGGCCCACGTCCCGGATCACTGCCCGGGCCTTCATTTTCCCGTATGTAATGATCTGGGCAACGTACTCGGGGCCGCCGTAGCGGTCCACGACATAATGAAACACCTCTTCTCTGCCGTATATGCAAAAATCCACGTCAATATCGGGCATGCTCTGGCGGGAAGGATTTAAGAAACGCTCAAATATCAATCCGTTTTCAATGGGATCCAGATCCGTAATACCCAGAGCATAGGCCACCAGGCTGCCTGCAGCCGAGCCCCGGCCCGGACCCACGGGGATGTTGCGCTTTTTTGCATATTCAATAAAATCGGCAACAATCAAAAAATAGCCGGGAAATCCCATGGAATTGATCACATCGATTTCATAGTCCACCCGTTTGCGGTAAACCGATTCCGCCACATCCGGATTCTTTTCCCGGATTTTTTCCATACGGGCCTTGTAGCCCCTGCGGACCTTTTCCTCAAAAAGTTCGGATTCAGAGCGATCATCCGTGAGATTAAAATTTGGAAAATGATGGGTATTGAAATCAAATTCAACATGGCAGCGATCGGCAATCTGCTTGGTATTGGACAGGGCTTCCGGGCAATGGGAAAAGGATTTTTCCATGTCCTTCGGGGACTTGAAGTAAAGCTCGCCATTGCCGAAACGCATCCGGTCGGCGTCATCCATTGTCTTGCCGGTCTGGATACACAAAAGCACCTCGTGAGCCCGCTCATCTCCGGAATCCAGGTAATGACAGTCATTGGTGGCCACCAGTGGCAAAGAAAGACGCCGGCCCATGTCCATCAGGGCCTCGTTGACGACTTTCTGGTCCTCCATGCCATTGTGCTGAAGCTCAAGGTAAAAATTATCCGGCCCCAGCACATCCGAATAAAACCGGGCGGCCTCCTCTGCCAGGTCAACTCGCCCTTCGAGGATGCGCATGGGGATTTCCCCCTTGATGCAGGCAGACAGGCCGATCAAACCCTCTGCATGCTGCCTGAGCGCCTGCTTGTCTATGCGCGGCTTGTGATAAAACCCCTCCACGCTTGCCATAGTGGCCAGTTTGCAAAGGTTTTTGTACCCGGTCTGATTTCTGGCCAAAAGCACCAGGTGGCTCATGTCCCTATGGTCGGCCTGTGTCCTGTCATGCAGGGTCCGGGGGGCCACGTAACACTCGCAGCCGATAACGGGTTTGATGCCGGCATTGCAGGCCTGCTGATAAAAATCCACCACCCCGAACATCGTGCCGTGGTCCGTGATGGCAACAGCCGGCATGTCATATTCCTTTGCCCGGGCCAGCAAATCACGTATCCGAATGGCCCCGTCAAGGAGGCTGTATTCGGTATGCACGTGAAGGTGTACGAAACCGGAGGGATTGATACTCATGCTTGCCTCTTAGTCCAGGCTGTAGTTGGGTGCTTCCTTGGTGATAATGACGTCATGGGCGTGGCTTTCGCGAAGGCCTGCCGGGCTGATTTTTACAAACCGGGCTTTTTGACGCAACTCCTCTATGGAATTGGCGCCCACGTAGCCCATGCCGGATTTTAATCCGCCAACGAGCTGATAGACGTTTTCGCCGATAGTGCCCCGATAGGGAACCCGGCCCACGATGCCTTCAGGGACCAGCTTATCGGCCTCCTGCTGGTCCTCCTGGTGATAACGGTCCCGGCTGCCGTCCTGCATGGCCTCAAGCGAACCCATGCCCCTGTAGGCCTTGTAGCTTCTGCCCTGGTAAATAATTTTCTCGCCCGGACTTTCCTCTGTTCCGGCAAACAGCCCGCCGATCATCACTGAGTTGGCCCCGGCCCCGAGGGCCTTGGTCAGATCCCCGGAATACTTGATACCGCCGTCTGCAATAATCGGCACCCCGGTTTTTTCAAACACCGGCCGGCAGTTCATGATGGCCGTGAGCTGAGGCACGCCAATGCCCGCCACAATTCGGGTTGTGCAAATGGATCCGGGACCAATCCCGATTTTCACGGCATCCACCCCGGCCTCGATCAATGCCTCTGCGCCCTCGGGCGTTCCCACGTTACCGGCGACCACCTCAACCTCGGAAAACCTTTTCTTGAGCAGCTTGACTGCGCTGAGAACATTGGCGGAAAAGCCATGAGAAGTATCAATGAGCAGGATGTCCGCATCCGCCTGGACCAGGGCCTCGGCCCGGGCCTCCATGTCCTCTCCCACGCCAATGGCGCCGCCGACCCGCAAACGGCCCAGGTCATCCTTGCATGCATGGGGATATTTTTTGAGTTTTTCAATATCCTTGATGGTGATCATGCCCGTGAGCCGGCCTTCGGAATTGACCACCAGCAGCTTTTCAATTCGGTGGGCATGAAGCATTTTCTTGGACTCCTCCAGGCTGATGCCTTCGGCCACGGTAATCAGATTTTCCCGGGTCATCACCTCGTCCACGCGCTTGTCCAGATCCGTGATAAAGCGCAGATCCCGGTTGGTGACAATGCCCACGAGCTTTTCCCCGACTGTGACCGGAACGCCGGATATCCGGTACTGCTGCATAAGCTTTAACACGTTGCGGATGGGTACATCCGGCGAGGTGGTCACCGGATCCACGATCATTCCGCTTTCCGATTTCTTCACATTGCGCACTTCCCGGCACTGCCGCTCAATGCTCATGTTGCGGTGAATAAACCCGATGCCGCCGGCCCGCGCCATGCTGATAGCGGTTCTGCCCTCGGTTACGGTATCCATTGCAGCGCTGCAGATGGGTATATTGACGTTGATGTTCCGGGTCAGCCGGGTGGCGGTACTCACAGCACTGGGCACCACGTCTGAGTAGCCCGGAAGCAACAATACGTCATCAAAGGAATAAGCTTCCTCAAGCGGTCGATTCTCCATTATTTTCCTCCCGCAAAACAAATGAATAAAATAATCGTTGAATGATTTCCTGATGGATTCGGCAAAAATTCAAATGTACAATATCAACAAACATTCCGGTTTCCGGAAATCAACCTTCAAAACAGACTATCGCAGACCCTGGAATCTGTGATACAAAAAAGCGCATTGGGCGATATCGCCCTGACCGCATTATAACCATAAAACAAAAAGAAAAAAAGCCAGAGGCCATGCTAATTCACATCAATCCGGAAACCCCCCAGCCCCGGCTCATTGCCAGGGCCGTTTCAGTACTGAAAGACGGCGGCATCATCGCCTATCCAACAGATACGTACTATGGTATCGGCTGCGACCTGTTGAACAAAAAAGCCATTGAAAACATCTACCGCCTCAAAAAACGCGACAAACGGGAGCCATTCAGCTTTATCTGCTCTGATTTAAAAAACATCAGCGACTATGCCAAGGTCACCAACTACGCGTATAAAACCATGAAACGGTTGCTTCCCGGCCCTTATACCTTTATTCTCGAAGGCTCACGCCAGGTGCCCAAAATCATGCTCGCCCGGAGAAAAACCGTTGGCATACGGGTGCCGGATCACAATATCTGCATCGAACTGGTCAAAAGCCTGGGGCACCCGGTTATTTCAACAAGTGCCGCCACGCCCGAAGGAGATATTTTCAATGACCCGTCGTTTATCCAGGAGCATTTCAAAAACAGCATCGATTTGATTATCGACGGCGGTCCGGTGCCGGGAGAACCCTCCAGCGTGATCTCGCTGATCGGAGACGAGCCCGAAATCCTGCGTGAAGGGCTGGGCAGGCTCGAGGAGGTTTAATAATCAGGGTGATTTGCCCGGGGCGTAGATATAGCCGCCGGAAAGAACGCCGGTGCTGATTTCTCCGAGCTGTTGCCGGACTCCGGACGAAACCCTGTCAAGTACGTAATTGATAATGGACAATTTTTCCTCTGGCGGATATACAACTTCAGGCGTTCCCTGTATACCACCCTTTTCTGCAGCCCAGTCCACGGCATCATACAGATTGCCGATCCTGTCGACCAGTCCGTACTGCTTTGCGTCCTGCCCGGTGATGATCCGGCCGTCAGCGACTTCAGCCACGTCCTGGCGGTTCATTTTCCGACCGGCGGCCACATCATCGACAAACTGACCATGCACGGTGTCGACAAAATCCTGGAGCAACTTTTTCTCAGCATTGGTCATTTCCCGCAGCGGCGATCCGATATCCTTATATTTTCCGCTGGTGATGGTCACCGGGTAAAGACCCATTTTTTCAAACAACGCCTCAAAATTGGTGTATTCCATGAGCACGCCGATGCTGCCGGTGATGGTGCCGGCATTGGCCACGATCCCGTCGGCCGCAGATGCAATATAATACCCCCCTGAAGCCGCCACCGCTCCCATGGAGGCGATCACCGGCTTATTTTCCTGAATCTTTCGGATTTCCCGGAATATTTCCTGGGACGGACCCACAGCACCGCCGGGAGAATCAATGCGCACCACAATGGCCTTTATGGCCCCGGCCCTGGCAAACTCCCGCAGATCCTGCAGAACCGGGCCGGCTTCGAGGATGGCGCCCTTGACCTCAATCACTCCGACTTTTTCACCATAGTGCATCTGCCGCTTTTCCGGTGAGAACAAACCGATAACAGACAAAATGACACTGGTGGCCGCGATCAGGCCGACAACCATCAAAAGAAAAAACAGATACGGATGTCTTCGGGAAAACATGGAAATTGCCTGCCTTAAAATATCCAATAAAAAAACCGGCGGACCGAAAAACATCAGGGGCAGGCATGGGCTTCTGCCATGCCTGCCCGCTTATGTCAGGATTCTTACGATCATATCGCCGGTCAGATTTTGGCGTCCGAAGGTTTACTGCAGATCCTGGGGCTCTTGCTCTCCTGAATTTTCAGCTTCCGCCGCCTGCTTTACCGTCTCACCGGACTCATCAGGCGCTTCTGCAGCCAACGCCTCAGCCTGTTGCTGCTCTGCGACTCCTTCTTGCGCTTTTTTGGCCTCACCGTTGAATTTTTCCATTAAATTTTCCTTCAACAGTTCACCAAAACTCGAAGGCGCTGCCTTTGAATTGCTCACATAATCGTGGAGCAGTTCCTTTTCGTCATCGACCTCCAGCCGCTTGATGGACAACCCGATACGGCGTTCATCCGTATTGATATTGATGACCCGGGCAGTGAGCTGATCGCCCACATTGTACATGCCCACCGGAGTTTTGATCTTTTCCTTGCTGATCTCGGAAACGTGCACCAGGCCTTCAATGCCCTCTTCGAGTTCCACAAATATACCGAAATCCGTTACATTGGTGACCATCCCGTTGATATCGGTTCCCACGGGGTAACGTTCTCCGACGGTTTTCCAGGGATCGTCATGGAGCTGCTTGACGCCAAGGGAAAAACGCTCGTTCTGCTTGTCAATGTCGAGCACCTTGGCCTGAACCGTATCCCCCTTCTTGTAGAGCTCGGAGGGGTGTTTGATGCGGCGGGTCCAGGAAAGATCGGAGATGTGAACCAATCCGTCAATATCATCATCAATGCCGATGAATATGCCGAAATCGGTAATATTTTTAATTTTGCCCTCAATGATGGAGCCCACGGGATATTTTTCGCTGATCACATCCCAGGGATTGGGCATGGTCTGTTTCATTCCCAGTGAAATCCTGCGGCTTTCCGGCTTGATATCCAGCACCACAGCCTCGACTTGCTCGCCCACGGACACAACCTTGGACGGATGGCGGATTTTACGGGTCCATGACATTTCAGAAACATGAATCAGCCCCTCAATTCCCTCTTCGACTTCCACAAAAGCCCCGTAATCCGTGAGACTGACGACCCGACCGGTAAGCTTGGTGCCCACGGGGTATTTATCCGAGGCAAAGCTCCAGGGATCGGGCACAAGCTGTTTCATTCCCAGCGAAACCCGCTCGGTCTGCGGATCAAATGAAAGGATCATGACCTGGATGGGATCGCCGATGGCAAACAATTCAGACGGGTGCTTGACCCGGCCCCAGGAAATGTCGGTGATGTGCAGCAGACCGTCAACTCCGCCCAGATCTACAAACACCCCGTATTCCGTAATATTTTTCACCATGCCGTCCATCACCTTGTTCTCCTCAATGGCGGCCAGGGTCTCGGAGCGCTTCATCTCGCGTTCAGCTTCCAGAATCACCCGGCGGGACAACACAATGTTATTTCGCTTGCGGTTGAACTTGAGCACCTTGAAATCAAAGGACTGGCCAACCATTTCATCTAAGTTGCGGATGGGGCGCAGGTCGGCCTGGGATCCCGGCAGAAATGCCTGAACCCCGATATCAACGGAAAAACCGCCCTTGACCCGGTGGGTGATCACCCCCTCAATGGTGCCCTCGGCCTCGTAGACATCCTTGATGGCATCCCAGACCTTGACCTTGGCGGCTTTTTCCTTGGATAAAAGGACGCGCTCTTCTTCTTCATCCCACCACTCGATCATGACCTCAACGTCATCATCCACTGCGGCCTGTACATTTCCCTCGCTGTCCTTGAATTCATTGATGGGAATCAGCCCCTCGGACTTGTAGCCCACGTCCACCAAAACGTGATCCCGGTCCACGGAAATGATGCGCCCGTTGACAACCTCGCCTTCTTCAAACCGCTTCAGGCTTTCTTCGTACATCTCCATCAGGGACTCCATGCTCTGCTCGCCATCCTCCTGGATGTCGACGTCCGCAGCAGCCGATGTGCCCTCGATGTCTCTTGTGTCTTGTTCTTCAGTGTTTTCTTGAAAATTTTCCATTTACAACAATACCCCCTTTGGCCGTTTTAAGATACTCCCCGCCTGTATGCAAGGGAGTATAAGTGCGCTTTATTAACAGAGCAAAAGCAAAAACACAACAGTTAATTTCAACTCTTACCGGCCTGCGACATCCCTGATAACGACCATCATTTCATCGACCACGGCACCGGCGGACTTGCTGGTGGAATCGATGTGAAACGCATCATCGGCGGGTTTCAACGGCGCGATGGAACGGCCGGCATCATTGGCATCACGCTTTTGCATGTCCTTTTCCACCTGCTCAATGCTGACCTCCTGACCCCCGGCAAGTTCCAGATATCTGCGCCGGGCGCGCACATGCAGATCCGCGCTTAAAAAAAATTTGACATCCGCATCCGGAAAAACAACCGTTCCCATGTCCCGGCCCTCGAAAACGGCGGATTTTTCGGCCCCCAGCCGCCGCTGGAGGGCCAGCAGGGCGCAGCGCACCTCTGGCCTGGCCGATGCGGCCGAGGCCAGCATGGTGATTTCCGGGTTCCGAATCTCTCCGGTGATATCCACGCCCGCGGACAACAGCCGCAGATCCCCGTCGCGGCGGACAAAGCGCAAATCCAGATCCCCCAGCACCCAAGCCAGACCTTTTTCGTCCTCCGGGTCCACCTGCCGGACATGCATTTCACGGGCCACGCCCCGGTACAGCGCGCCGGTGTCCATATAAGCATAGCCCAGCCGGTCTGCCAGGGCGCGGCTGACGGTGGTCTTGCCTGCACCTGCCGGGCCGTCTATGGTTATCAGTAGTGGTTTCAAAGCAGTCCCGTCCGTTTACTGTTGTGCCTGCATCTGCTGCATCACGGTTTCAAACGCATCCAGAAACCGCTGATTTTCCTCCCGGGTTCCGGCATTGATGCGGATGTATCCGGGATAACCGTAAGAAGCCATGGAGCGTACGATGACTCCCTGCCGGAGCATGGCCTCAAAAAACCCATCAGCATCGCATTTGACATCAATGAGAAAAAAATTGGCTTCAGAGGGAAAATAATTCACACCCATGTGCTCGAGGGCGGCATACATGAACTCAAGCTCACCGCGCACAAGGCGGACGGTTTTTTCCATAAACGCGTCATCATCCAGGGCCGCGCATGCTCCGGCCTGGGCCAGGGCATTGGCGTTGAAAGGCTGGCGCACCCGGTGGAGCCAGCCGGCCAGTTCTTCGGGCATCACCCCGTAGCCGATGCGGATGCCGGCAAGCCCGTAGGCCTTGGAAAAGGTCCGCAGCACCACCACGGGACGTTGCCCTGTGCAGTATGCCAGGCCGTCTGCGCAGTCCGGGTCTGCGGCAAATTCAATATAGGCCTCATCAATGACCACCACCGCCTGTTCGGGCACTTTTTCCAGAAACTTTTCAAATTCGGATCGGGTAATAATGGTGCCCGTGGGATTGACCGGGTTGTTGAGAAAAATCATGCGGGTTTTTTCCGTGATCTGTGCCGCCATTTGGTCCAGGTCCACGAAAAGGGATTTCAGGGGAACAAATACCGGCAGGGCCCCGGCCGAGCGCACCATGATCTCGTACATGAGAAACGAGGGCGCGGTCATCACGGCCTCATCTCCGGGCTGCATCAGCGCCCGGGTCAGCATGCCGATAATCTCGTCAGACCCGTTTCCCAAAACCACATTGCCGGGGGCCACCCCGAGTTTGCGGGCAATCTTTTCCACCAGGTAATAACCGCGGCCATCCGGGTACCGGTGCAGCTTGTCCATGGCCGCGCGCATGGCATCGACGGCGAGCGGCGATGGGCCGAGGGGATTTTCATTGGATGCCAGTTTTACGGAACCGGAGATACTGTACTCCCGCTCCAGTTCCTCAATGGGCTTTCCGGGCTTGTAAGCCTGGATGGATTGAATGTAGTCAGGAATATTGAGTTTCATTGTTTTTTTCCGTGTGTGGTTTTATCCGGAACAGATCCGGTTTTGGGCGCCCACGGCCTAAACGGCTTTGTCTTCCACCGGCGGTGGACCCAGAACCACTGCTGCGGGTACCGGCGGATCATGTCTTCCATTACCTTATTATATAGTGCAGTGGCCGCCTCAATATCCTTGGTCTTGTCCCGGGTCTGGATTTTTGGCAGGGCCGGTTGGCATTCCACCCGGTAACGACCGTTTTCACGGACCAGAAACAAGGGCACCACCGGTGCACCGGTTCTTCTGGCCAGCAGTGCCAGGCCCTTGCCGGTGCACGCCGGGATACCGAAAAAATCCACAAACACCCCGTCTTTTACCCGGGCGTTCTGGTCCAGCAACATGCCGATGAGTTCATTGTTATGTAATGCCGCAAACATACTGCGCATGGCACGCCGCTTGGCCAGCAGGCGGGCGCCGTAGCGGCTGCGCTGGCTTATGAAAAAACGATCCAATGGTTCAAACTCCAGGGGACGGTATATGGCGCTGACAGGCAGGCCCATTTGTCCCATGACCATGGGAAGCAGTTCCCAGTTTCCGATGTGGCCGGTCAAGACAAGTACGCCTTTTTTTTCCCCCAGTGCGGCTTGTAAATGATGCATCCCGAAAAACCGAAAATGTTTCCGGATATCGGTGCGTTTAAGGCGCAAAGACCAGCCGATCTCAAAAACAATGCGCACAAGGCTGCAAAACACGTTTCTGGCCATGATTCGGATCTGCCGCCGGGTCATTTGGCCGCCATATACCCGGCCAATATTGGATACGGCAATCTCCCGATGCCGTCGGTCTGCGGCAAACCAGAGCCGGCCCAGCCCATTGGCCGCATGCATGGCGGTTTTTCGCGGGATCAGGCCAATAAGAAAAAATCCCCGTTCAATGAGAAAATAAAAAAAGGCATCCCCATGCCGCCTTTTTTCCCGGGCCGTTACTGTGCCATTGGGATTGCGTTGATTCACAGTGTTCATTACCCCGGCTTATACATGTTTTTCCGCATTTGTTCAAGCATGATGGCACCGTAAAAAGTCTGATTTCAGATGGTGCCGTAAAAGTTCAAGATCAAGGCTTGCGCAATTTCGAAGAATGCAGCGTACTTATCTGTAGGTGAAATTCTGAGAAATTGCGCGTAACGCAGATATTGGACTTTTACGGCGCCATCAAGTATGATCCATTGCCCTGCAGCTTTATTGACTTGCCGGACAATCCGGGATATTTTGCCGGAAGATCCGCCATTTTCCGTGTTAATGCCTGGCAAAAAGGGATTTGATGGCGACAAATCGATTATCCAATGTGGCCGGCTTTGACGATGCGCCGTTTTCCCGTACGCATGCGGGCAGTGTGCCTGTTGTGGCAACGGTGTATGCGGATCTGCGCTTTGACGGGGTCTTGACCGGCAGGATCGAAAAGGACGGATTTGATGCAGCGGAAAAAATCGCGGCCATGGTCGGCCAATCCCGGTTTGCCCAACACGTCCGGCTGATTTTGCTCCAGGGCATAGCGCTTGGGGGATTTAACGTGGTGGATGTGTTCGGGCTGCATGACCGGCTGGGCCTGCCGGTCATGGTGGTGGCCAGAAAACAGCCGGACATGGCCGCCATACAAAACGCCCTGCTCACCCACATTGCCCGGGGCCGGGAAAAATGGGCGATCATTGAAAAACTCGGCCCCATGGAGCCCATGGATAACGTTTATGTCCAGCGGGTGGGGCTTTCAGCCCCTGAGGCCGCAGCCGTGCTCGGGCGATTTTGTATCCACGGCCGCATCCCTGAACCCATACGCACCGCTCACCTGATTGCCACGGCCATGGCCTGCGGACAGAGCCGGGGGCATCCTTGATGCAGGTTTTGTTTTCTAAGTCCGGTAATCTTCAGCGGAAATCTCATAACGGCGCATGATCTGCTGAAGGGACTGGCGTTCGAGCCCGCATTTTTTGGCTGCACGGGTCACGTTGCCGCCGGTATGCTCAAGCAGCGTTCCGATATATTCTGCGTTAAATGCGTGCAGCACCGTCTCCTTGGCCTCCCGGTAGGGCAGATGGCTTACACCCGCGTATCCGCAGCCTTGATTTTCTGCAATCGCATCATCCACCGGGTGTTTTAAGTCCTGCGGGTTGATGGTCCGGCCTGAGGAAAACAAAATCGCCTGAATCACAATATTTTCCAGTTCGCGGACATTTCCCTCCCAGTGACGGGATTTTAAATGCGCCATTAATTCAGATGAAAACGTCTTGTGCGGTTCGTTTAACCGGCTCCGGTGCTTGCGCAGAAGATGTTCGGCAATCAGGGGGATGTCATTTCTGCGCTCGCGCAAGGGCGGGAGATGCACCGGCAGCACGGCCAGGCGGTAAAAAAAATCCTCCCGGAATGTGCCATCCCGGATCTTGGCCTTTAAATCCTGATTGGTGGAGGCAATGATGCGCACATCCACACGAACGGAACGGGTATCGCCAAGGGGCTTGATCTCACGCTCCTGCAGCACCCGCAGCAGCTTGGTCTGGATGGCCGGACTGACATCCCCGATTTCATCGAGAAAAATGGTGCCTCCGTCAGCCTCCTGAAACAAACCGGTCTTGTTCTGGGTGGCATGGGTGAATGCCCCTTTTTTATATCCGAACAATTCGCTTTCCAGAATCTGCTCGGGCACGGTGGGGCAATTGACCGCAACAAACGGGCCCTTGCTGCGGCTGCTGATGGAATGAATGGCCCGGGCGGTTAAATCCTTGCCTGTGCCGGACTCTCCGGTAATCAGCACGGTCATTTCGGTCTGGGCCACCATGCGGATGGTTTCAAACACACTTTGCATGGCATCAGACTGGCCCACCAAACCATAAAACGCAGGACCGTGGGGATCGCTTTGCTTCAGCAGCCGGTTTTCAGAAATCAGACGGCTGCGTTCCAGGGCTTTTTCCAGCCGGAACACCAGGGTTTCATGGTCAAAGGGTTTGGTGACAAAATCATAGGCCCCCTGCTTCATGGCCTGGACCGCGTACTCAATGGAGCCGTAGGCGGTCATCATGACAACTGTGAGCTCCGGCCACTTGCGCTTGATGAGTTCCAGCAGTTCAAGACCGTCCATGCCCGGCATCCGGATATCGATAAGGGCGAGATCAAAAGGACTTTTTTCCAGGGCCTGCAGGGCGGACTTGCCGGAATCCGCGGTTTTGACCCGGCAGTTTAAATCCGGCTCCAGGCTCCGGGCCAGCAGTTCGAGCATATCGGGCTCATCATCAACGACCAGGATATGGTGTTCATCCATTTGCGCCACCTCCTTCAGAGCCGGAGACAGGCAAAAGAAGGGTAAATACCGAGCCCTTTCCGACACGGCTTTGCACGCGGATATCGCCGCCGTGGCTTTTGGCAATGCCGTAGCTCACCGCAAGGCCCAGTCCTGTGCCCTCACCTGTGGATTTGGTGGTGAAAAAGGGATCAAATATACGGGTCAGATTCTTTTCCTCAATGCCATAACCATTATCCGCGATATCGATTTCCAGCCGCCTGGCTGATTCGTCAAAGCGGGTGGCAATGGTGATGGTGCCGTCCTGCTCCACGGCATGGGCGGCATTCATTACAAGGTTGACCAGCACCTGCTTTATCTTTTTTTCATCCATTCGCATGTTGGGAATATTTTCGGCAAACTCCTTGAAGATCCGGATACTTTCCATTTTTGAACGATGCTGAACAAACACCAGGGTCTCCTCGATGACCTCGTGAATGTTGATATCAGCCATTTCCGGCTGAGAGCGGCGGGCAAAATTGAGCAAATCCTCCACAATGGACTTGCAGCTCTGGGCATGCTTTAAAATCACCTGCAGATCTTTTCTCCGCTGGGAATCCTCGGGCTCGCCCCGCAACAGCAGCTGGGTATAGCCCTGGATGACACCCAGGGGATTGTTGATCTCGTGGGCAATGCCAGAAGATAGCTTTCCGATGGAAGCCAGCCGATCTGCATGGGCCATCTGCTTTTCCTGGTGGATTAAGGCATCAGTGCGATCCTGGATCCGTTTTTCCAGATCCTGGTTTAACGCCAGCAGTTCCTGGTGCGTCTCCTGAAGGGCCCGGCGGTCCATGGTGATTTGCTGATAGACATGCCACACCCGATTGAAAAACAAGGTGGCTGCAGCCACAATGATCAGCAAAAAGGTATTGATGCCGCCGGCAAAAGGCCGCAGCCCGTCCCACAAATCCGGCCGCCTGGCCAGGGAGAAAAACTGCTTAAGGATATGGCCGCCGGAACGCGATATCGCAAAGCCGGCCAGGCAACAGCAAAGCCACAACATATATGTCCACACCACATTGTCTGCCTGGCTTCTGCGCAACCGGAAGGCCCGACGCACACACAAGAAGGAAAAAACAATCATCAAAGCCGAACCGATCATATCCACAAAGCGGATTGGCACATCCGATACAATCATAAGCTGCCTTCCTGGCCCGGGTCGATGCTCCGGACCGGATCGGTCAGGCGCCGCAGCCCCATATAAAGGAAAACCATGCCAGGCACACAAAGCAAATGATCCAGCTTCATAAAATAATACAGCAGGCCGAGCCAGCCCCGATCACCTGCGGCCTGAATATGAATCTGCCAGTCCGAAGCCCGGGTCACCAGGATTAACTGCGCCTGCTCATCCATGTAATGCACCAGAAAAGCATCCAGGGACCAGAGGATAAAAAATACCGAGGCATATTGGATCAGCCGCCATCCGGGCTGACGTACCAGATGCCTGGACCGCAGCCAGTAAATCAGGATACCCATGGCGACAATGAAAAAAATATGGGATAATTGATGGGTATACAGGCCTTCGGGTGCGCCGTGGGCTTGAGTGGCATAGGCCGGCGAGGCAAACCGGAACAAAAAAATCCACCCCAACCAAAACAGCCTGTTTATTTTCATAACTTGCTTTCTCGCCAACCGGATGCCATTTTTATAAAAACGGCCTGTCAGAAGCATAATTGTTGCTTGTTTGCTCAAGGCCTCGCAAAAAAAGAAGAACGAAATGATTTTGCTGACGTTAAAAGCAATTTCCATACCAAATTCGTACTTATTCTATTTTCCAGCCAGAAAAGGGTCTTTTCCTTTATTCACGGGCCCCGGCATTGCAAAAACATTCCAGGGCAGCCAGATACCGGAAATTTTCCGCGCAACCTTTTTATTGCGATTCGCAGACAATGCCGGGACATTGCAGGAGAAAAACATTGCACAATTTTCATGGCATCGCAATAAAAAACTTGCGTTTAGTTTTGCCAGCCCACAGGAAATCACAATGAAGCGCATATCAAGGAAGAGATAATATTGTATGATTTCAAAAAGCTATAACTGTCGCTCACTTATTACTGCAGTCAAAGAGCCAGGCTTTTGGGAGATTCGCATGGTATGATTATTGCTTCCATACTTTAAATCTTTTTTGGTTGCACCAATGCAACCCATGCATGCTGGGCAGAATCCAAATACGGCAATAAAAACAAGAAAAGAAAACAGGAGGTGTACATGTCGGTACGCAGAAACAGAATGCAAGTTTTTTGGATGGTGATTGCAGCCGCCCTTGTGTGGTGCGCGCAGCCGGCCCTGGCACAGGTCCAGGCGGAAATTGACCAGCAGGAATACCTGGCCGGTGATACAGTGACCATTTCCGGCAAAATCGAGCCGGGAAACGATTTATATATTGCCATCGCTTCCCAGCGCAAATTTGCCCCCAACGAGGCCGGCGGCGTCAATGAAGTCAAAAGCCTGAACGCCGCTGTGGAGAAAAACGCTTTTGAGGCAGACACGTCAGTGCCTGTCCTTTACTACATGCTCACCAACAATCCTGACCGGTTCGGCACAGTGGAGAAAAAGCGCTTTGGCGGCCCCTCCTTTGTCAAGGGTATTTACAGCACCACCATGTTTATGCTCTCTGACTGGCAGGAGCTGGACCCGGAAGCCAAAAGCATGCTCGGGCCCTTAAAAACCCCGGAAGAATGGGCCTTCTTCAAATACAACCATGAAAACAGCTATGGCATCAACACCATTACCAAGGAACGCACCCAGGTGGGCAAGGTCACCATTTTTGCCCGCAGCGTGCTCACAGACCATGAAAAAAGCGGCAATTACTGGGATGAAGGGACAACGATCGACCTGGACAAGACCACGGGCGAATTTACCGCCACGTTTGAGTCCTTCCGCCACACCCCGCCCGACACTGCCTTTAACGTGGTTGTCAACGGAGAGGAGATCGGCGAATATACCCTGGCCGGAAACGGCTTTTGGCTGTCCCTGGGCGGCCGGTACATGAACCCGCTCTGGATCATTCTCGGTGCAATTCTGGTGGGCGCATTTTTCTCGCTGATTGGTGCGGCCGGCGGCATGCTCATGGCCGCCTACCAGGTGATGGTGGTCAACACCATGGGACCTGTGGGCATCAACGCGGCCAACGTGCTTCGCCCCTCCAACGTGGCCCTGACCCTGTTTTCACCCCTGGGATCGTTTTACCGTTACGCGATCAAGGAACGGCGCGTGGCATGGCCAGTGGGGCTGTCCTTTGGCGTGGGCATTCTCATCGGCTCCATCTGGCTGGGCAAGTACGTAACCGAGGTGCTGCCGCTTGCCTCCTACAAGGAATGGCTCGCGGTGCTGGTGGTGATCATGGGCATCCGGACCCTGTATGAGCTCACCCCCCGGGCCATGAAAAAACGCCAGAACATCAAGGCCATGACCAAGAAGTTCAACGAGGAAGTCCAGAAGGCCAAGGAAGAAGGCCGGGCTGCCCGCATGGGCCGTATTGAGCCCATGTCTACCGGTGCCAACAAGCTGTTTAACTACCAGTTCAAGTTCTGGGGCGAGGAATTCAAGATTAACCCGCTGCTCTTTGGCTTCATCGGCCTGGGTATCGGCATCGTCGCCCGGGCTTTCGGCATCGGCGGCGGCTTTTTGCTCACCCCGATTATGACCATGGTCGGGGCCCTGCCCATGTACGTGGCCGTGCCGGTTTCTCTGGTGGGGACCTGCTTTTCCAGTATCGGTTCCTTTATCGGGTATCTGCTAAACGGTTACCTGCCCGATCTCTGGATTGCCATCGCCATTATCATCGGCGGTTTTGTGGGCGGATACATCGGCAGCCGGATGCAGAAGATGTTTACCGAGGTACAGCTCAAGGTCATCCTGGCGGTTGTGCTGTTTTTCCTCTTCTTCCGGTTTTTCAAAATTGAAATCTGGATATAGGGTGTTTCAGCAATGATGGACGCACTCTGGATGTTTATTGTAACAATGGTACAGCATGCGCAGCAAGGGCTGGACATTTTGTTCAGCCCCCTGCACATGCTGGGCCCGACAGCTGCTGTGGCCGGCATTGCCGTGCTCACAGCAGCTGTTACCAGGGTGTTTGGAAAAAAGTTCAAGACAAAACGTTACAAGGAACTGGAGCAAGAGTTTTACTATTGGTATGATGTCAAGCAGCAGGCACTTCAGCTAAAAGACGCGGATCCGCAAAAGGCCAAAGATCTGGGAAGAAACATTGATCAGGGACATCTCAACAAAGTTTACTATGATTTTTTTTTCGAAGGCTTTTTAAAGAACCTGTTGACAATGTATATTCCCCTGTTTCTGATGCTGGGATACGTCAATGCCACCTATGCGCCTGAAGCACTGAAAGCCCTGACAGGCAGGAGCTACCTGTTTATGCTTCCCTGGTTCAACGGGCAGCAGCACCCCATTGGCGCTGTATTCTGGTTTGTCTGCTGTGTTTTGTTTTTCTACGTCGCCGCATTCGTTGTCCGGATCAGGCTTGAAAAAAAACAAAACAGCACCGCTTCGACGGAAAAGGCAGTATAATGCAGTCTGTCCGAATGTTTACAGAATGGATGGATGCGGTATTTCCCGATTGGTATGCCCTGCTGTCCGCACTTCTGATGGGCGCCTTTGGCGTCATCGCCCTGGGTATTGTGATTTGCGGCCTTGCCCCGGACCTGTTGTTTGCCTGGCTGCCCCCTGTCACGGCCTTTTGCGGCGCTGCGGCAGGCTACAGGTTCCGGGAAAAGCGTTTTTCACCCGGCAACCCCAGCCAGCTGATGGCCCTTGGCGCCGGAACAGGACCGGCAATCGCAGCAGCCGTTCTCCAGGTCATTGTAGACCGGAATTTTTTCGGCACCCATCCATCCTTATTTCTGCTGGCTGTTTTTTTTGCCTGCGGAATTTTCGGCGCGGCCGGCGGGCAATGGCTGTGCCGCAGATATGAAATGATTGACCAAAACCGCCCGGCAACAAAGGAGTCTCCGAAATCATGAGCAAATACTACCTGTTTCAGGATCAAAAACGATGCATCGGCTGCATGGCCTGTGTGGCGGCCTGCAAAAGCCGGCAGGCCCTTCCCAGGGGCCCGTTTCCATCCCTGGTGGTGACAATCGGTCCGCGCCTGGTGGGCAACCTGCCCAGAACCGCCTATACTTTCATGCCCTGCTTCCACTGTGAAAATCCGTGGTGCGTGGCGGCCTGTCCCACAGGAGCCATGCGCCCCCGCACAGAAGACGGCATTGTCACAGTGGATCCGGATCTTTGCGTGGGATGCAAAACATGCATATCCGCATGTCCGTGGGGAGCGCCCCAATGGAACCCGGAAACCGGAAAGGCAGTCAAGTGCGACTACTGCTACGAACGGGTCGAAGCGGGCCTGGAACCGGCCTGCGTGACGGTGTGCCCGACAAAATGTCTTTATTTCGGCACCCCGGAGGAAATCCCGGAAATCAGGCGGGAGCGCTACGCCAGAGCCAGGGCCCAGGACTTATAACCGGACCAGCACAAGGCGGTTGAGATGGATTCCCAAACCTGCAGTGTCAAAAAACTGCACGATCAAATCGAGCAGACGTTAAACAACGGATCCCTGAGTCATCCCCGTTGCCGGCAGCGGGCCACTGAGATTTTCGATCTGGTCCACGATGTTTCCCAGGGTCTGGCCGGCGATGATCATTTCGACAGCATCCTGGAACTTGCCCAAAACCTGGTGGATGAGGGCCTGACGCCGGCCTGCCGGGAATTGGGCGAGCATGTGGCGGCATTTGTGGATCAGCACCAGGAAGAGTTTATAAGCCATATCCGCACCCATACCTGCCCCACCGGCCGATGCCCCATGCTGACGCCGGCGCCCTGCCAGATGGCTTGTCCTGCAGGCATTGACATTCCCTCATATGTGACCCTGGTGGGTCAGGGCAAATATGCAGAAGCCATTTCCGTAATCCGCAGGGACAACCCTTTCCCCTGGGTATGCGGCCTGGTGTGCACACATCCCTGCGAATTCATGTGCGTGCGGGGCCGGATGGACAAATCCATTGCAATCATGGATTTAAAAGGATTTGCTGCCGAAAAGGCCATGTCCGCCCAGAGCTACCAGAACCCGGAACCCGGTCCGGACAACGGCCGCAAAATCTGTATCATTGGAGGGGGTCCCGGCGGGTTGACCGCTGCTTATTATCTTGCCCTTCGGGGATACCGGGTCACGGTGATCGAGGCGCTCCCTGTGGCCGGCGGCATGATGATGGTCGGGATTCCCAGATACCGGCTGCCCCGGGAAGTCATTGACCGGGAAGTGGCCATGATCGAATCGCTCGGCGTGGAAATCCGCCTAAACACCCGGCTGGGAAAAGATGTCACCATTGAATCGCTTCGCTCCGAAGGGTTTGAAGGCTTTCTGCTGGCTATTGGCGCTCATGGTTCCTACAAGCTGATGATTCCCGGAGAAGACGATTATGAAGGCGTCATTCCGGCCGTGTCGTTTCTGAGGCGTGTAAGCCTTGGCGATCACCGGCGGCCCGGCAAAAAAGTTGCCGTGGTCGGCGGCGGCAACGTGGCCATTGACGCGGCCCGTACCTGCCTGCGCCTGGGCTGTGAAAGAGTGACCATTCTTTACCGCCGGACCCATGATCAGATGCCGGCCCATCACGAGGAAGTCGTGGAGGCTGAAGAAGAAGGCGTTTCCTTTTCTTATCTGACCATTCCCAAGCAGGTCCAGGGAGCCGACGGCCGTGCCACCGGCATTGTCTGTGTACGCGCCGAACTGAGCGAACCCGATGGATCCGGCCGTCGCCGTCCGGTCCCGGTGGAGGGAAGCGAGCACGTCATTGAAGCAGACGTCATTATCCCGGCCATCGGCCAGGAAATCAGACCCCAGGGCCTTGAGGCGTTTGAGGAGGTGGACTGGACCCGGCGCAATACCATCCGGGTCCATACCGTGACCATGCAAACCAATCAGCAGGGCGTTTTTGCTGTTGGCGATGCGGTTACCGGCCCGGCAACCGTGGTGGAAGCCATTGCCGGCGGTAAAAAGGCCGCATCAGCCATCCACCGCCACTTTGAAGGCATTGCCCAGCCCGCCCTGCCGCGGGTTCCGGTCCGCCGCAGGCGCCTGCCGCATTTTGACCTTCCCGCTTCTTTGAAAACGGACCTGGACCGGCCGAAAATGCACCAATTAAGCAATGACCGGCGGCGCATTACGTTCCAGCAGGTACACCTTGGATTCAATGAGCAGCAGGCCCATGAAGAGTCCAAGAGATGTCTGCGCTGTGACATCTGCATCCGCTGCGGCCGGTGTGTGGAAATCTGCCGGGACAAGATGGGAATTGAAGCGCTCTGCCTGGGATATCTGGATTTCGACACCCCCGGCCCCACGGATCTGCGCATTACTGCTGAGCGCTGCATCGCATGCGGTGCCTGTGCCACCAACTGTCCCACCGGGGCCATGCAGATGACAGACCGCGACGGCTACCGGGAGCTTTCCCTGTGCGGGACGGTACTCAACCGTCTGCAGCTTGAATACTGCGAAGTCTGCGGCGCCGTGCTCGGCCCGGCCCGATACCATGATTATATCGTCAAACGCGTGCGGGATGTCAGCCCCACGTCAAACGGCAGACGCATATGCCTGGAATGTGCCAGGCGCCAAAGCGGCGGGCAGCATGCGGAAATCACTCCGCCGCCCAGATAGTCAAACTCGGCAGAATGCCCGCAATCCCGTCAGGAGGTACGAATCATGACATTTCGACAGGGCCAGAAAGTGGAAATTTTTCAACGCTCCACCGATGAGAGCTGGGAAGATTACATGGAGGCATTTATCGGGCTCCACGGCATTATCACAGATCCGGATGTCAGCAAAAACGACCCGGATGCGTTGATCGAGGTAAGCCTGGATGAAAAAGGCACGCACCGGCTGCCCCAGGACTGCCTGCGCATCATTGAACAATAGGCATACAACGCACCTGCAGGGGAAAAACAATGGTTGAAATCACTGTCAATAACCAAAAAATCCAGGCAGATCCGGAAAAACGACTCATCGATCTCCTTCGCAAACAGGGCATCGATATACCGGCCTTATGCTACCATCCGGCCCTTTCTCCTGCCGGGGCCTGTAAGCTCTGTGCCGTGGAAGTGATGGTTCCGGGCAAGCCTTCCCAGGTCAAACTTTCCTGCATAGCCAAGCCTGTTGAAGGCATGGAGGTCAACACGGACAACGAGCGCGTGCAAAAAGCCCGCACCACGGCCTTTCGAAATCTTGCCAAATATGCGCCCGAAGCACCGGCGATATGGAAACTGGCGGAAAAGCACGGCATTGACATGGGCTCACCCCCGGATGAATGCATCCGATGCCGGCTCTGCGTGCGCGCCTGCAAGGAGCTGGTGGGCGCCAACGCCTTAAAAATGGAAAAACGCAACGGGGTCTCCTATGTTGTGCCCAGGCCCGAAAACCAATGTATCGGATGCGGCACCTGTGTGAACATGTGTCCCACAGGCGTGATTCATCAGAAGGATGAAAACGGGCTTCGCATTATTTCCATCCGCGACGAGGTGATCGGTCAGAACCCGCTGCTGCAATGTGAAGCCTGCGGCCGCTATTTTGCCACGCCAAAATTCATGAGCCGGGTGGAGAACAGAACCGATGATCATCCACATGTCAAGGAGCATCACCGATACTGTCCAACATGCGCGAAACTGCTGTCCGACCGGATAAAAAGCGCTTCGCGCATCAAACGGATGTAACACCGGAGGAAACCATGACAGAGGTCAGCTGCAGATCCATGCACGATGTGGTGGCATTTGCCATCACCCGGGAGGAAAAGGCCCGGGACTTTTACCGCGACTGTGCAAATTCTGCCACAAACAAAGGCATTAAGGAATTTTTCCGGGAAATGGCCGAGGAAGAATCGCGGCATCGCCAGCTACTGGCCGACCTGGACCTGAGTGCGGAAAAGCCTTTTTCCGACCTGGATGAACACGGCAACGTCAGGGACCTGCACCTGAGCGATTTTATGATCGATGTCCGGTTTTCACCGGATATCGGCTATCAGGAGGCCCTTGCCATGGCCATGAAAAAAGAGGAAAAGGCGCATGCCTTTTATGAGGCCTGGAAAGGCCGCTGCGCCAGCGAAAAGTCCGAAAAGCTTTTTTCGTTTCTGGCCGAAGAGGAACTCAGGCACAAACGCCGGCTTGAGGAAATTTATGACAGTGAAATCCTTCAGGAAGGATGATATACTCAACAATTTGAGCGTTTGCGGTTTTATGGACAAAAGGAGACAATGGATATGACAACAGAGAACGTTTACACAATCTGCGGGATGTGCACTGTTCGATGCCCCATGGTGGCGGAAGTGGAAAACAGCAACATCCGGTTTCTTCGCGGCAATCCCAATGCTCCGGGCATGAAAACCTCCCTTTGCGCGCGGGGTGTGGCCGGAAAAGCCCTGATCAATGATAATGAACGCATCCGCCATCCCATGATCCGCGACGGTCAGCGGGGTGAGGGAAAATGGCGGAAAGTCAGCTGGGAAGAGGCCCTGGACTACACCGCAGAGAAGTTACAAAAAGTGGTGGATCAGTACGGCCCCCGGGGCGTGGCCTTATCCGACCGGGGCGGACCGTTTCGGGATTTCCATCGGGCGTTTTTAAGGGGCCTGGGATCTCCCAACTATGTCAATCATGATTCCTCCTGCGCCCGAAATGTCCAGCATGCCGCCAAATCTGTCAGCGGGGCGGGTCGCAAGGACGTGGCCTATGATTACAGAAATGCCAAACACGTGATCCTGCAGATGCGCAACGTGTTTGAAGCCATCGGGGTCCAGGAGGTCAACGATCTGACTGACGCCATGAATGAAGGCTGCCGGCTGACCGTCATTGATATCCGGGCCAATGTGTCGGCCACCAAGGCGGACCGGTTTTTCATGGTCCGACCGGGAACCGACTATGCCTTTAACCTGGCGGTCATCAATGAGCTGCTCACAAAAGACCTTTACAACAAGGATTTTGCCCGCAAATACATCCAGGACCTGGAAGCCCTGAAATCCTTTGTCAAGGATTACACCCCCGAGTGGGCGGAAAAGGAAACCGGTGTGCCGGCGGCTCAGATTTCATCCTTTGTCCACCAGCTGGCAAAGGATGCTCCGGCCGTGCTCTGGCATCCGGGCTGGATGATGGCCCGATATGACACGACTTTCTACCTGTGCCGTTCCATTTACATCATCAACGCCCTGCTGGGCTCATACGGCGCCAAAGGCGGCCTGCCCTTTGTCAATAAACCCAAGGACGCTGGCTATTCCGGCCTGAAAAAATTCATGGATCTTTTTGAAAAGCCCAGGGAAAAGCGCGCCGACGGCGTGGGGTGGCGATACACCCACTTTGACGAGGGCCCGGGGATGGCCCACCTGCTCTATGAAGCCATGGAAACCGGAGATCCGTACCCGGTAAAGGGCTATATTGCATTCCGGCATGACCCGTTGATGGCTTATCCCGAGCCGGACCGGCTCAGGCAGATCTTTGACAACCTGGATCTGCTGGTATCGGTTACCTTTACCTGGTGTGACACGGCCTGGTATGCCGATGTTGTGCTGCCTCTGTCCCCTTATCTGGAACGCGACAGCGTGCTGGCCGCCAAAAATGCCCTACAGCCCTATTTCTTTATGCGCCGCCGGGCGGTTGAGCCCCGGTTTGACACCAAGGCCTGCTGGGAAATCTTTTCCGGCCTGGCCCGGCGTCTGGGCATAAACGAACTGGCCTATGACAAAATCGAAGACGTCTGGAACTACCAGCTCCAGGGCACAGGGGTTTCCATTGAAGATTTTAACGAAACCGGCATGGTCAAGTTAACCAAAGGGCCGATTTACAAGGACCGGGACAACTTGAAATTCGGCACAAAAAGCGGAAAATTTGAAATTATATCCCAAAAGCTCGAAGACCTGGGAATACCATCTTTGAAACCCTATGAATCCGCTGACAGCCCGCCGGAAGGCTCTTTTCGCCTCACATTCGGCCGCTGTGCCCAGCACACCCAGGGCCATACGGTCAACAATCCGGTTCTGGGCGAACTGGTGCCTGAAAACGTGCTCTGGATTCATACTGATGCAGCGGAAAAACTGCATATTGAAAACAATGAGACTGTCAATGTTTCAAATAACGGTTACACCGAGCAGATCAAGGCAAAGGTGACCGATTTTATTCACCCTGAAGCCGTGTTCGTGCTGCACGGGTTCGGCCACAAACTGCCCGTGGAAAGCCGTGCCTACGGCAAGGGGCTGGCTGACAACAAGTTCATGCCGGGTGCCCTGAAAAAATGGGATCCCGTGGGCGGTGCGGTGGCCCTGCAGGAAAACTTTGTGAAAGTATCCAAGGTGAAATAGATAGTGCCCGAACGAAAACCAGGATTTTTCGTCAAGGTCAAGGACGGCGAAAATTTTAACCGCAGGAATACTCGACGTATTTTGAGGATTAAAATTTGAGCCGGACGCAGAGATTGACGAAAAAGACGGTTTTCGTTCGG
>JAIPES010000131.1 GCA_021737045.1 Desulfobacteraceae bacterium
AAGACGCGGAAATCTGCTGCGGCCAGGTTGCCGGGCTCATCAATGACACGCCCCCGGCCGGCGAGCTGCTGCGCTCGGTGATCGCAGACCTGGGAAACCGCTTTGCCGAACTTGAAAAACAGATCCGGCAGTTTACCGGAAGCCCGTAAAAACCGGGATCGATCGATTTTTCACAATTAAAACAGCTCGTCGAAAAACACCTGCATGTGCTGCCAGGACCGCCTGTCTGCAGACTCGCTGTATGCAACCCCGTCAATGCCGGCAGCGTCTGCACCCGGATTGGTGAAACTGTGCACGGCCCCGCCGTACATGACCATCTGCCAGTCAATGCCGGATTCTTCCATGGCCGAGATATATCCGGGGATGCTTGATTTTTTGGTCATCGGGTCTGATGCACCGTGGCATATGAGGATTTTTGCCGTGTCCCCGCCCGCGGCCTCCTCCGGCGGCGCAATAAGAGAACCGTGAAAACTCACCACGCCCAGAACATCCGCCCCGGCATAGGCCAACTGCTGCACCGTGGAGCCGCCGAAACAATAACCCACAGCGGCAATGCGGCTTTTGTCCGTGCGCCGGTCTTTGCGCAGCACTTCCAGCCCGGCAAGCGCCCGTTTCCGCCAGGATTCAATATTGCCGGTCACTTTTTTTGACCATTCAGAGGCCTCTTCCGGATGCTCCGTGGCTTTTCCCTTGCCGTACATGTCCAGGGCAAAGGCATTATACCCCAGGGCTGCGAGCTTTTCAGCCTGCTTTCTGGCAAAATCATTCAACCCCCACCATTCATGCACCACCAACACCCCGGGACGCCTGCCCGCAAACGCATCATCCCGGGCCAGATAGCCTTCAAGCTGTTTTCCGCCGTGCTCATACGAAATTGTTTCGGTTACCACTCCGCACAACACCGTTGACGGAATCCAAACCAAAACCATCACCAGGAAAATCATCATTTTCATCCGCATCTTTTTCTCCTCGGCTTTGAATGTTTCCGGCCGCAACAGACAGCCGCCGGTTTTTTTGTGAGCAAATCGGAATACTGTTAAAAATAAACCCGACCCACGATAAAAGCCACGGGTCTTTCCTTTACAAACAATCAATTATCTGTAAAATTGGAATTTTCCGAGAAACCCTTACTATCCGAAGTCATATCCGCATGGAAAAATCCCGGGTCAAACAGCTTTTCCTGAATCTCAATGTGTTGAAATCCGGCGGCCGGCATACCCCGCACAAGCCCTTTTAATAAGGATTTTCAGGGTCAAAATCCCCCTCCCATCGAAAATGCAAAATTTCTGCTAATGGATTTATACAAGGTGCATGATTCGCATATTAAGAACAATTTGCCCGTCCCCTTCCCCCGCTCCTACTGGGTCATACCCGGGCTATTTCTGGCAGGGGAGTATCCCGGGGCACCGGAGCCGGATGCGGCAAGGCAGAAGCTCGGCAGGCTGATTGATGCGGGGATCAGGCAGATCATCAATCTGATGGAGACTGATGAGACCGATCATGACGGCCTGCTGTTTGATTCCTATGAAGAAAGGCTGGTGGCGCTGGCAGAAGAAAAAGGCGTGGAAGTCGGGGTGCGGCGGTTTCCGATTGTTGACCGGCGGTTTCCAACACCGGAGACAATGGCTGAAATCCTGGATTTTATTGATGAGAATATTGAAAACCGGATTCCGGTGTATGTGCACTGCTGGGGCGGCATCGGCAGGACCGGCACGGTGGTGGGATGTTTTCTGATCCGGCACGGACTGGCCAGCGGGGAAACCGTGCTTGAGAAAATCGCCGGCCTGCGAAAGCGGGATCCGGAACGGCACCGGGTTTCACCGGAAACCCCGATTCAAAGAGAATTTCTCCGGCGGTGGCATAAACATGAGTCCGGCAGCCAAACCGGGTAAAATGTCACATTCAAACCAGTCTGCTTGTCACACAGGAGGTTCTTGACAGAATTTACCTGCTGAATCAAGCGGATGAATTTTTTCCAGTTCGTGTTGATGAAGTTTTTCCTCTTCCCAGAGATCCCGTTCATGCTGAGCATTAAGCCAGAATTCCGGCGAGTTGCCGAAAAGCCGGGACAGACGCAGGGCCATTAGCGAGGTTACAGACCTTTTTTCTCTTACAAGCTCATTCACCGTTTGCCGTGAAACGCCTAAAGCTTTGGATAGAGAGGCCCTCGTCAGCCGAAAATCCGGCATGAAATCCTCCCTTAACACTTCGCCGGGATGCGTCGGGGCAATTTCCCGCCTTACCGTGTTTGCGACTGCCATATGATCCTCCTTAGTGGTAATCCGTGATTTGTACATCAAAGGCATCCCCGTTGACAAAACGAAAACAGATTCGCCACTGGTCGTTTATGGCAATTGCATATTGCCCTTGTCTTTGTCCCTTGAGCGCATGTAATCGATTGCTTGGGGGTACCTTGAGGTCATTTATAGTTTCTGCCCAGTGGATGTATTCTAAACGCCGAACCGCCCGCCGGACCAAGTCCGGCGGAAGACGTTTTGATCTGCCTTTAACGAAAACCTGGTGTGTTTCTTTATCGGCAAATGTCCTTATCATAACATGATTATAATTTGTCACGTGACAGTTGTCAAATTCCAAATTTATCCACTGAGTATTCATT
The DNA here is from genome assembly GCA_021737045.1 of Desulfobacteraceae bacterium. GTDB lineage: Bacteria > Desulfobacterota > Desulfobacteria > Desulfobacterales > Desulfosalsimonadaceae > Desulfosalsimonas. The sequence continues at coordinate 2,618 of JAIPES010000131.1, forward strand.
TTATGGAAAGCCCTAGTTTAACCCGGGATTTCCACAAAATAAATGATAGCGGTCAAGAACTTTATATAAATGCTGCGGATGCCGACGGGTTATCCTGTACGCCGTTGCTCTCCGCCCCATTCCTGTTCGCGCAGCTTGTATTTCTGGATCTTGCCGGTAGCGGTCTTGGGCAGCTCGCCGAATACCACCTGCTTGGGCGCCTTGAACCGGGCCAGGTTCTGCTTGCAAAATGCGATGATATCTTCTGCGGTGGCTTCCGCGCCGGGCCGGGGGGTGATATATGCCTTTGGCACTTCGCCCCACTTGGGATCCGGGGCCGAGACCACGGCCACTTCCATGACTGCCGGGTGCTGGTAAATGGTGTTTTCAAGCTCCACGGTGGAGATGTTTTCCCCGCCGGAAATGATAATGTCCTTTTTCCGGTCCATGATCTGGATGTAGCCGTCCGGGTGCATCACCGCCAGGTCCCCGCTGTGAAACCATCCGCCGGCAAATGCCTCGCTGGTGGCCCTCGGGTCCTTGTAATATCCCAGCATCACGTTGTTGCCGCGCATGACGATCTCGCCGATGGTCTGGCCGTCGCGGGGCACCGGGGTCATGGAATTGGGGTCCACCACGTCCATGTGCACGGAATGGATGTAGGGCACGCCCTGGCGGGCCTTTATTTTCGCCTTTTGCTCGGGCGGCAGCGCCTGCCACTCATCACGCCACTTGCATATGGAATGCGGTCCGAAGACTTCGGTGAGCCCGTAGGTCTGAGTGATATTGGCACCCACCTGCTCCATGTTCAAAATCACCTGCGGGGCCGGGGGCGCGCCCGCGGTCATGATCTCCAGGTGATGGTCGAGCTTGATATTGTTATTGACGGCATATTCCGAAAGCCCGATCAAAACCGTGGGCGCGGCGCATAGGTGCGTGATCTGTTCTGTGTGGATCATCGTGTAAATGGTTTCCGGTTCCACCTTGCGCAGACAAACGTGCGTGGCCCCGGCCGCTATCACGGCCCATGGAAAGCACCACCCGTTGCAGTGAAACATCGGCAGGGTCCACAGATAATTGGAATCCTGCGTGAGCCCGAATTCGATGAGCTCGCCCATGGCGTTTAAATACGCCCCGCGGTGGTGATACATCACGCCCTTTGGCGAGCCGGTGGTGCCGCTGGTGTAATTGATGGTGGCCACTTCCAGTTCGTCTTCCACGAGAAAGGGGGCCTCTCTGCCGGCACCTGTTTCCAGAAAGGCCTCGTAGTCCGTTCCGGGCAGGGGCATGTCATAGCTGACATCGCAGATGTTAACGATCCGCCGGACATGGGGCAGGTCTTCTTTGACCGACTCGATCCGGTCGGCAAACTCGTTGTCCACGAACACGATCTGCGACTCCGAGTGGTTGATGATGTAGCCCACCTCTTTTGGCGAAAGCCGGATGTTTACCGCCACCAGAGCGGCGCCGATCATGGGCACGGCAAAGTGGGCCTCGAGCATGGCCGGGGTGTTCGGGCTGATAAAGGCGACCTTGTCGCCTTTTTTGATGCCGGCTTCTGCCAGGGCCGCGGCCAGGCGGTGCACCCGGGCGTGAAATTCCGAATAGGTACGGCGGATGCTGCCGTGGACAACAGCAATGTTGTCCGGATAAACGCTTGCACTTCGCTCCAGAAACCGGATCGGGGTGAGTACGTCGTAATTCACGGATGTCATGAAATCGCCTCCTTGATTGACTGGTACAGGGGGCGGGCTGAAGCTTGCCCCTCATTTCGGGCTTACCGAATCAAGAAGCATGCCATGAATTGTGATATCAGCCTAACATTCCGGGATAATGAATGATATGCACAGGCCGGGGTTAAATGGCAGGGAGTTTACAAAACAAGGCAGGCGGGGTCAAAAGGCCCCGAATATAAAAAAAGAACATATAATTTTTTGATTTTGTGATTGAAATTAATCATGGGGTCATTTGACCCCGCAATCGGGCTATTCGAGCCCGTGCTGCCGGATCTTTTTAAACAGGGTGCGCCGGTTGATGCCCAGGGCCGCGGCAGTGTCCGCCCTGCGCCACCGGTGTTTTTCCAGTGCCGCGACAATGACCCGTTTTTCAAAATCCAGCAGACGCTGCCGGAGGTCGCCGGCCGGTTCCGGGGCTTCAGGCACAAGGCTTTGCGCGGGGCTTTCGGGCAGTGCCGCCCCGGGGAGTTCAAACCGGTTGACGCTGACGTACCTGTGGATCACGTTTTGCAGCTCGCGCACGTTTCCCGGCCACTGGTGGGCGTACACGGCATCGAGGATCGCCCCGGTCAGCGGCGGCACCGGATCCGCGCCGGCATACTGGTGCAGGAAATGATCCACAAGCAGGGGCAGGTCCTCTTTTCTGTGGCGCAGCGGGGGCATGTAAACGGGAATTACATGCAGGCGGAAAAAAAAGTCCTCCCGCATCCGGCCTTCTTTGACCAGGGTGCCGGGCTCGCGGTTAGTTGCGGCAATGATGCGGATATCCGGCTGGCAGATTTCGCTTCCGCCCACCGGGGAAAAGCCCTTGCCGTCTATGACGCGCAGCAGCTTGACCTGCATGGCAGGTGAGATCTCGCCGATTTCGTCGAGAAACAGCGTGCCCCCGTCGGCCTGATGCAGGCGGCCGGCCCGTTCCCGGTCCGCGCCCGTAAAGGCGCCTTTTTTGTGCCCGAAAAATTCGCTTTCCAGCAGGTTTTCCGGGATGGCCCCGCAGTTGACCACCACAAAGGGACCGTTTGCCCGCTGCCCGAAATTGTGGATTTCCTGGGCGGCCAGCTCCTTGCCCGTGCCGGACTCGCCGTAGATGATCACGTTGGCCCGGCTGGCTGCCGCGTGCACGATATTTTCATAAAGTGCCTGCATTTCCGGGCTTTTGCCGATAATGGCGCCGAACCGGAAACGCTCTCCCATTCCGGATCTGAGGCTGAGATTTTCCTGCCGGAACCGGTCTGCCTGCTCGGCCAGGGCCTGCTCTGCCTGTTTCCGCTCTGTGATGTCAATCATCAGGGTTTCGATGGTTGACAAATCGCCGTCCGGCTCACTGCCCGACCGGGTTACCGCGTAATACCACCTGCTGTCCAGATCGCTTTGAAACTCCCGCCGCACGGGACTGCCCCCGGATGCCGCGCTGACCGGACAGTCCGTACACGGGGTGTTGCGTCCGAAGAAAACCGCGTAACAAAGTTCGCCGGCAGCGTCATGGCCGAGCTTTTCAGCCATGTTCCGGTTGAGAAAAACGATCCGGTAATCCCGGCTCACCGCATAAATCAGCCCGCCTGCGGCTTC
>JAIPES010000035.1 GCA_021737045.1 Desulfobacteraceae bacterium
CCCTATGTTTCCCCTAATCTTGGGGGAGAAGCCATTTTAACCGTTGGCAGCGCCCTGACTGAAGTGGCCTCCGAGGCATGCGGCGTCATTGCCATCGGCCCGTTTGGCTGCATGCCCAACCGGATCTCGGAGTCCATTTTAAGCGAGGTCATGACCCCGGGAGACAAGCTGGGCATCCCGCACCGCGAAAAATACCTGGAAACCGTGCTCGACGGCATGGAATCGCTTCCGTTTCTGGCAGTCGAAAGCGACGGTTCCCCGTTTCCCCAGCTTATTGAGGCCAAGCTGGAGGCCTTCTGTCTCCGGGCCCGGCGCCTGCATGACAGGATGCGGGCCTTGAACTAATCGGTCCGCCTTTGAAATAAAGGGCTTCAATTCGCCTTCGTTAAGCCTGCCAACTCAGCCGTCTGCGTGATTTCAAAAATCCAAAGCATGTACAATTTGCTTGACAATTTTGTGCATTTAAAGCAGAAAAGAGGGCTGTATCTCCTGCCGGAAGGCAATAGCGGAACACAGCAAAGGGAAAACAAATGCAGCCGGGTCTATATCTTCTTGGATCAGACAAAAAGCCGCTGTTTGAAGCCATTGATCCTGATGGGCTGGCAGGTTTGCATCCGGCCTGGGAAAAAGACGTCAACCGCCTGTCTCCATGGGTCAGGACCGAAACTGCGTCGGGACATGAAGGCAGCGGTTTTGCCGGGTGGCGTTCAGGCAGTTGCCGGCCTGAAAACAGGCTTTTTGTCTGCGGCAAATGCGCTTCAACCATGGATGCGATCCGGGAATTGATTGCCTGTGGCCTTTCGCCCTGGGATGGCCTGATTGCCGTGCAGCAGCAAAAGGGCAGGGGACAGATGGAGCGCACCTGGATTTCACCGCCGGGAAACCTGTATGTGTCCTGGTACTGGCCGGATCTGGAATCCATAGACGGCGCAAGCCCGGGCTGGCGGGCCATGGCGTCGCTGCTTGCCGGCCAGGTGGCAGCCGAAGCCCTGGAAAGCTTTGGCGCCGATGTCCGGATCAAGTGGCCCAATGACTTGCTGGTAAACGACTGCAAAATCTGCGGCATACTGGTGGAGCACCGGGCCGGACACCTGATTGTGGGCATAGGCATCAACCTTGCTACAGCCCCGCCAAACGACCGGTTAACCGATGCATTTGCAATTCCGGCTGTCAGTCTTTTACAGTTGGGCATTGAGGTCTCACCCATGGAATTGATGCTGCACATGGCCGAAACCGGTCGAAGCCGCATCCGGCAGCTGGTGAAAACCCTGAAGCCTGAAGAATTTGTTATGCAGCTGCAAAAGCGCCTCGCCTGGGTGGGACAACCGGTGACCATCCGCCGCAGCCACCAGGAGGCCGTGCTTGGCGAAATCCGGGGGCTGGCCGCAGACGGGGGCCTGATTGTCCGCATCAACGGGAAAACAAGTGTGATTTATACCGGCAGCATCCTGCCTGCGGAAAACATCCATATTTAAAGTAATACTTTATATATAAAAATATAATTTCCTGAAATTTAGATATAAAGGTGTATTTTTTATGAATGATTCAAGTTCTGGTCAAAGCTGTTCAACCGGCAAAACCTTTGCAGAAGTTCAGGCGGAAATCGAAGGAAATCCCATCCTGATTGCCAACCGCGGTATTCCGGCCCGGCGCATCAGCCGCTCGATTTCCGAGCAGCTCGAAGCCGTGGCGATCATGACCGCAACAGACGTGGACAAAACATCCCCGTCCACCCTGGGGGCCCACGAGCTCATGCTTCTGGGAGACGATCCCAATGCCTATCTGGATCTGGACCGCATCGTGCGCAAGGCCAGGGAACGCGGTATCATCGGGATACATCCGGGTTGGGGTTTCGGGGCAGAGGACGACACCTTTCCGGCCAAATGCCTTCAGGCCGGCATTACCTTTATCGGCCCCCCTGCCGAAGCCATGAAAATCCTGGGAAACAAGGTATCGGTCCGCCGTTTGGCACGGGAGCTGGGCGTGCCGGTGGTGCCGGGCTCCGAAGATGCCGTCACCATTCCGGAGGCGCGAAAAATCGCCGCAAAAATCGGCTTTCCCATCATGCTCAAGGCAGAAGGCGGCGGAGGCGGCCGCGGCATCTACGAGGTGTATTCCGAAAGCGATCTGGAATCGGCATTTCACAAGGCCTCTGTCATGGCCGAGGCCTCATTTGGCAATCCCCGGGTATATGTGGAAAAATATCTGCCCAGTGTCCGCCACATTGAAATCCAGGTGATCGCCGACCAGTACGGCAGCGTGTTTGCCTTTGACGAACGCGACTGCACGGTTCAGCGAAACCATCAGAAGCTTGTGGAAATCACTCCGTCGCCGTGGTCCAAAATGACCCCGGAGCTGCGGGAACGGCTCAAGGACTATTCCCGCAGACTGGTTTCAGCGGTGGGTTATTACAGCCTGGCCACAGTGGAATTTCTGGTTGATGAAAAGGCCGATCCCTATCTGATTGAGGTCAACACCCGGTTGCAGGTGGAACACGGCATCACTGAATGCCGCTACGGCATTGATTTGGTCGAAGAACAGATCGCTGTTGCCTTTGGCGCCGGGCTCCGATTTTCAGATCAGACAACCGTGCCCTACCTGCACGCCATGCAGTGCCGGATCAATTGCGAGGATCCACAGAACGATTTCGCCCCCAATTCCGGGCTGCTGAGCCGGTACGTGTCCCCGGGCGGCCAGGGGGTGCGACTGGATTCCTGTGTGACCGAGGGCTATGAGTTTCCCTCCCAGTATGATTCTGCTGCTGCCTTGCTGATCACCTACGGCAATTCCTGGGGCAAGGCGGTCAAGCTCATGCAGCGGGCCCTTCGGGAATACATGATCTCCGGGGTAAAAACCACCATCCCGTTTCACAGCCAGATTGTCCGGCATCCGGTGTTTGTCAAAGGCGATTATGATACCCGGTTTATTGAAAAACACCCGGAACTGATGTTTTACTCAGACATTGAGCCAGAGGCCCTGCGCATTTCCCGGCTGGTGGCCGAAATCTCTGCCCGGGGCTATAATCCGTTTGTGGAACTCGGACAATACCGGGGCCGAAGCGACAGACGGGTGGGAAGGTTTGAGGCGGTGTTGCCCGCAATGGACACCAGGCAAAACGATGGCGGCCGCCACGTGCTTTCCTATCCCGTCAGGGACCGAAAATCCGCGCTTGATCTGGTGCGCGACACCCGTGCGCAGGGCATTGTTCATTTTACCGACACCACCACCAGGGACATTACCCAGTCCAACAGCGGCAACCGGTTCAGGCTGGCCGAAGACCGGCTGGTGGGGCCTTATCTGGACCGCTGCGGGTTTTTCTCCATTGAAAACGGCGGCGGTGCCCATTTTCATGTGGCCATGCTCGCCAACATGACCTATCCGTTTTACGAAGCCCGGCAATGGAATGATTTTGCCCCGGACGCATTAAAGCAGATCCTGATCCGGTCCACCAACGTGCTGGGCTACAAGCCCCAGCCCCGCTCTTTGATGCAGAAAACCGGGGAGATGATCTGCGCCCATTACGACGTGATCCGGTGCTTTGATTTTCTCAACCATGTGGAAAACATGCGCCCGTTTGCTGAAATCGTTTTGTCCGGAAACGAGTGCATTTTCGAGCCGGCCGTCTCCCTTTCCTGGGCACCTGGCTTTACTGTGGGCCATTACCTGGAGGTTACCGAACAAATTCTGGAGATGTGCGCCCGGGCCGCAGGGGTGGACAAAAACCGGGCTGCATCCATGATCATTCTGGGATTAAAGGACATGGCAGGGGTTTGTCCCCCGCGCTTCATGCGGGAGCTGGTGGGCGCCATCCGTCAAAAATACCCGGAGCTGGTGCTCCATTACCACCGGCACTACACTGACGGACTTTTTGTGCCGGCCGTTGGCGCGGCCGCAGAAGCCGGGGTCCATATCGTGGATACGGCCATTGGCGCGGCGGTGCGCTGGTACGGCCAGGGCGAAGTGCTGTCCACGGCCGCCTACATGGAAGACGAACTGGGCCTTCAAACCCGCCTGGACCGGGACATGATCCGCGACTGCGGCTTTGTTCTAAAGCAGATCATGCCCTATTATGATCAGTACTGCTCTCCCCATTTCAGAGGCATTGATTACGACGTGGTGGAACACGGCATGCCCGGCGGGGCCACCTCGTCTTCCCAGGAAGGGGCCATGAAGCAGGGCTATATCCGGCTGCTGCCGCACATGCTGCGGTTTCTGGCCGGAACCCGCAAGATCGTTCGTTATCACGACGTGACACCGGGCTCCCAGATTACCTGGAACACTGCTTTTCTGGCGGTTACCGGTGCATACAAGCGCGGGGGTGAACATCACGTGCGCCATATGCTCGATGTGCTCGAAGCCGTGGCTGAAAAGCCGGAACAAGAGCTGTCCGAACAGGTGAAAAAGGATCGTCTGAAACTTTACCAGGACAGCAATGATGCATTCCGGGACCTGCTTTTGGGCAAATACGGCCGCCTGCCCCAGGGTTTTCCCCCGGACTGGATCTATCAAAGCGCCTTTGGCACGGAATACCGCCGGGCCCTGGAACAGCGCACCGAGGTCTCTCCCCTGGAGTCCCTGGAGGAAATCGATATCCAGGCCGAGACCCTTGCGCTTCGAAACCGCATCAAACGAACGCCCTCCCGGGAGGAGCTGATTCTGTACCTGAATCATCCGGGAGATGCCTTAAAAACCTTTGAATTCCAGAAAAAATACGCAGATCCCAATATTTTGCCCATTGACGTCTGGTTCGAAGGCCTGGAGCCCAGACAGGACCTTGAATTTGCCGACAGCCAGGGAAAACCCCATAAAATGGTTATCCTTGATATTTCCAAGCCTCGCAGAAGCGGCATCAGCATTGTGCGCTATCTGCTGGACTCTGAGATCATCACCTTTGAGGTCCAGGTCCAGGTCCCTGAGGGAAAAGCCGCAGGTGAGGCGGAGATGGCGGACACGGAAAACCCCTATCAGGTGGCCTCCCCGAGCTCCGGGGATCTGTGGGTGGTTTATGCGCAGCCCGGCGAAGTGGTCAAAAAGGGCGAGGAGCTGTTTAACCTTTCGATCATGAAGCAGGAAAAGGCTGTTTTGGCCCCGGATGACGGCATTGTCCGGCGGGTACTGAAAACCGCCAACTACACGGAAGACAAAAAAATGGTGCCCGTGGGCGAAGGTGAACTCATCGTGGAACTGGCCCCGGTGCCTGACTTCTGCAGGTCCTGTAACGCGCCGGTCACAAGCGGGGATTACCAGTTCTGCCCCTATTGCGGAAGCGCTGTTGAGCAAACTCAGCAGACGGGAAGCAAGGCCTGATCCGGGGCTGCGGCCGGCCACTGATGAAGTGCCGCCGGGTATCCCAAAGCCGCGATGCGGCACAGGCTTTGGGCCATATCCAGCACTGCGGGCTGACGGCCCGCTGAGGCGTCAACGGAGAAGGCCCCATGCGGGCGCGTGCCCAGGATCTGCCGGACAAGGCCCGATAGCACCGCTCCGGGCCCGACTTCTACAAATGTGCGGATTCCGGCGGCATACATGTGCTCCACGGTATTGATGAAATCCACGGGCTTGAGCAGATGCCCGCCCAGCAGCAGCCTGGCCGCAGCCGGATCATCCGGGTAGGGCAGGGCTGTGGTATTGGCGTATACCGGGATTTGCAGGCGGTTAAATTGGGTGTTTGCAACCAGTTCCTGAAACGGGGCGGCCGCATCCATGACCAGCCGGGAGTGAAAAGCCGCGGACACCGGCAGCGGTTTTGCCATGATCCGATTTTTCTTGCAGATTTCCTGCATTTGTTCAATGGCTTGGCGTGGACCGGACAATACCTGCTGTTTGGGGCTGTTGCGGTTTGCCAGCACCACGTCTGCCCGGTGCGTGCGGATCAATTCCTCGATTTGTTTTGCACCTGCCCGGACAGCCATCATCTGTCCCCTTTCCCCGGAATTTTTGCCCGCAAGGGCCATAAAGCGGCCCCGGGCGGCGGCCAGTGTCAAAAAATCGTTTTCATCAAGGCTTTTTGCCGCACACAGGGCCGTTAATTCCCCGAAACTGTGGCCGGCGGCGGCCGCTGGCAGCACACCGTGGCGGGTAAGGATCGAAAGACAAATCCGGCTGACCAGGCCGATGGCCGGCTGGGCCACATCGGTGCTGCGAAGCGCTTCCTGCCGGCTGCGCTCTTCATCCTTGTCCTGTGTTTCCGGGGGATACAGATGGGCGCACAAGGATGGTTTTCTGCCAAATGCGGTTTCCGCCATTTCCATGATCGGCCCGGCTTCGGCGAAATGGGTAACCAGGGACCGGCCCATGTTGACATACTGGCTTCCCTGGCCGGGAAACAGAAATGCGAGCTTACCTTCAGGTGCGCGGATTCCGTAAAATATTTCCGGCGGGACCGGATTTTCTTCTGTTTCCGGCCCATTTAGCCAGGTTTCGGCGGTTTGCAGTTTTTCCCGGATTTGTCCGGGAACCGTGTCTGCAATCAGCAGGCGCAGGGGGGCGTTTTCCGAAAAAACCCTGCGGGATCTTTCCCCGAGCTGTTCTGCGGCTGCGGTGCCGGAAGCCTGTTTTGCGGCATCTTTGACCTGTTTTTGAAGATCCTTCCGGCTTTCCGCACACAGGGCAATGATTTCAATGCGATCATATGGGGGATTCATGAAAATTTTCCTTCATGGTTTTGTGCCGTTATAATAAAACCCAAACTGCGTTTCAAATTGTCAAAATTTTTCGGGCCGGGGTTTCCTGTATTGCCCGAACCCGGATGTTTCATATCACAAACCATTGCCCGGCTCAATACAGGGCTGCAGGCATTTTAACCCGGCTCTGCCGGGGGCGGAAAACAAGCGGGGAAATCATGCATATCGGCAAATACAAGGTAACCGGGCTGCTGGGTACCGGCGGCATGGGGCGGGTGTATAAGGCCCAATTGCCGGAAATCAATAAAACTGTTGCCTTAAAACGGCTTCGGCCAAGGTCCCACATGGTGCAGCTGCTGGGAGACAAAGCCATTGAAAAAATGTTTATGGACGAGGCCCGGATTCTGGCGGATCTGCGGCATCCCCATGTTGCTGCAATCCTGGATTTTGACCGCGACAGTGAGGGTCGTCCGTTTTTTACCATGGAATATCACTGCGTCAATCTCGGGGATATGACAGGCGAGCACTATGCCATGGAAACACCCGCACGCAGCCTGCCGCCGGACCGGGCAGTGCGTTACCTGCGCCAGGTACTCTCCGGGCTGGGCCGGCTCCATGACGCGGGCATCATTCACAGGGATGTCAAGCCCTATAATATGCTCATCTCTGAATCCGACCAGGTACGGATCATTGATTTCGGCCTGTCTTTGCTCCGGGGCGAAACCCGGCGCGTGCCTGAGCAGTTTAAAATCGGTACCCCGTATTACGCAGCCCCGGAACAGGAGTCCAATCCCGACGGCGTGGATGAAAGGGCCGATATCTATGGGGCAGGGGTGTTGGCGTGGCGGATCCTGACAGGCTATCTGCCACCGGATCATGGGGAAAAGCCCGGGCCAGGTGAAATCAACCCCCTTCTGGGCCGGTGCTGGGATGATTTTCTGTTCTGCGCCACCCACCCAAAACCACACAAGCGTTTTCCGGATTGCCGGGAGATGACAGCCGCCCTGGACATGGCTTTTGAATCCTGGCAGCAGACCCTTGAAAAGGCCTGCCGGATGCAGGAGGTGCCCACTGTGGGCCAGACTTCTGATGGGGACCACAGCCAGCCGGTGCGCAGCACCCCTGTAAAGGTTTCTTTGCGTCAGGCACAAAAGCACTTCGGACTTGATGCGCTCTGGCGGCCCGCAAGCCGACGGACCCCGGAGTTTGTGGTGTGCGATGACCACACTGTCCGGGACAAAACCCACGGCCGGCTGTGGCAGAAGGCCGGTTCCCCCTGGCCCGTGGAGTGGTGCCGGGCACGGCAATATATTGACGCACTGAATGCCCGGGCCTTTGGCGGCATCCGGAACTGGCGCCTTCCCACGGTGGATGAACTTGCTCTTCTGCTTTTTCCGGTATCTGTTCTCGGCGACTATTGCGCGCCCCCGGTTTTTTCCGGAGATATCCACCGATTCTGGACCGCAGACCGCAAATCCTTTGTTGCAGCCTGGTTTGTAGACACCAGCCTGGGCTATGCAGGGGCTGCGGATTTTACCTGTCAGTGCCATGTGCGGGCAATCAGCGATTGCCCGCCTTACGGATAAAATCACTGATCATTCGGAAATAGTGCAGCCCGGCGCGGATCATGATATCGTTGTGATTGGCGTCTTCAATGATTTCAAGAGCCTTGGTGTCAGATGCGCATTTTTGATACAGGTCCTGTCCGTGGGAAAGCGGAATAATGTGATCAAACCGGGCGTGGACAATCAATGCCGGTCCCTTGTATTTTGCGATTTTTTCCGCGTTGGAAAAAATCGCAGTTTCCTCGATCCCCAAAGACCGGGTATCCATGCCCAGATGTTGAAGCAAAGACATGGTATGGGCAAAGCCGCTTTCAATGACAATGCCGGCCAGGGTTCCGGGTCTGGATGCGGCCAGTTCCAGGGCGGATGCGCTTCCCAGGGATCGTCCCATGACCCACAAGGGTCCGGTCCGGCCGTTTTTTTTCATCCAGTCGGCAGCAGCATCCAGTATCAGGTGGGCGTCTGAAAGCATTGCAGACACTGTGGGCGATCCCGTGCTTTTGCCGTAGCCCCGGTAATCGGCCACTAAAAGGCTTAACCCGTGCTCATTGTACACCGGTCCCACGGGGTCATAGTCGGCTGCGATTTCGCCGTTTCCGTGGAAAAACAGCAAATGGGGCTGATCCCCGGAAGCCGGGTAAAAGCGACAGCCCAGCGTCACCCCGTCCTTGGCGGCCACATCTAGATCCACGGCCCCGGCAGGAGGCGGCGTGTCAGGGGCCTTGCGGGGATGGAAAAGGATCTGTAAGATTTCGGGCCGGTCCAGAATCGCGGCTTCTGAATCCTGCATTTTCATTTCCTCCTTGGTTATGTGATATCCGCATTAAAATGAATTACATTCATTTTATCCCTTTTTGCCTGTTTGGTAAACAAAACCCGGCCGGGTCTCTGTTTTTGCTTTTTTGAAAAATATTGATATATTGTTGTAAATCAGGTAAAAAAACATCCTGCAGTATGCAAAAGACCGGCTTTTTTCCGGCCGTTCCATTTTGATGAAGGTAAATTTCATGAAAAATTTTTTCCAAGCCACAGCCTCCAGCCACAAGCCGTCCCCGACATCCGGCGGATTTACCCTTATTGAACTCATGGTGGTCATCGTTATATTAAGCATTCTGGCCGTCTACATGGTTCCCAGAATCATGGGCCGGCCGGAGCAGGCCAAGCAGCTCAAGGCCAGAATCGATATCCAGGCCCTGGAAACCGCCCTGAAGCTCTACAAACTCGACAACGGGCAGTATCCCACCACAGAGCAGGGGCTTGAAGCCCTGGTTGACCCCCCGGATGCCGGGCCCTCGGCCAAAGGATGGCGGGAAGGGGGATACGTTGAAAAGGGCAAAATCGCAAAAGATCCATGGGGAAATGATTATGTCTATCTCAGTCCCGGTAGCCATGACGACTATGACATTATCTCCTACGGTGCTGACGGAGAACCCGGAGGCGAGGGCGACAATGCCGATATTCAGAGCTGGGAAATTGAATAAACCGGCTGAGCGGTTATTTCCGTTTTTCCGGCAGCCTTGCAGTTGAGATCCTTTTTGCCCGCAAAGAATGACCAGGCCTTTACACTCATTGAGCTGATCGTGGTGATCACTCTTTTGGGTGTTATGCTGTTTTTTGCCGGACCCAGGATCCATGAATCTTTTTTTTCCTCTGATTCCAGAAAACTTTCCGCCTGGCTGCAGCTTCAGGTAAAAGATCTGAAAAACCGGGCTGTTGAAAATCAAATGCAGTTTATCCTCTTTGTTGACATAGATGAAAACCGGCTCTGGGCCGGCCGGCATGACATGGACGAGCCGGCACTGGAAGCCGCAAAATCAAAGGGATTATCCCTGTCCGGAACAAACCGCATCTCTGAGGTGGTGTTTGCCGGCGACCACAGAATATCTGCCGGCACCGCGCAGATTCGTTTTTATCCCCGGGGATATTCGGATCAGGCTGTCATTTATGTCCAAACCCGCGGCAATCAGCGCATTTCCCATGAAATCAACCCGTTTTTGCCCGATATCAAAACCGGCGGCAGCCATGAATAATCATCATTGCGGCATGAGACATCGCCAAGCCGCCGACCGTGGATTCACCCTGCTGGAAGTCCTGGTTTCCCTGGCCATTATCGCCACGGTCCTTGTAAGCCTTATCCGCCTGCAGGGCCAGACCATTTCCATGAATGAAACCGTGCGCTTCTATTCCCTGGCCCCGTTTCTGGCCCAGGCCAGGATTGTGCAAATCCGGATGGAGCCCGGTTCTTTTATGGGCGAAGACAGCGGGGATTTCGGCCCGGATTTTTCCGGATATACCTGGCAGAGCCGGGTCCGGTCACGGGAAATCAATGAGGAAGACAATGAAAACATGCCTTTTCTGGAAGCCAGCATTACTGTCCGGCATTCAGCATGGGGGCTTGTCTATGAAATCACCCGGCAGATTTCGGCCAAAAATGAGGAATTGCGGCCATGAATCCGTTCCGGCATCAAAACCAGCCAAAGATGTCCGGAAATCCGGGCTTTACCCTGCTGGAAGTGTTGATGGCAGTTGTTATTTTTGCCGTAATTGCCACCATTGTCTACAGCGCAATGAACGCCGCCTTATCCCGGATAGGTGCCATCAAGGACGGGGACAGGATTTTTGCAATGGGTGCCGGGTGCCTGCACCGGATCAGCACGGATCTGCGGTCGGCTTATGCCGATCCCTATCCCCTGTTCGCTCCCCCGGATGCCGGAGACGACCCGGATCCTTACGCCTTTGTGGGGCAAACCGATTTTATGGGCGGTGATTCTTTTTCAGGCTTGCGGTTTGCCGCTTTTGCGCACCTGCCGGTTTCCACGGGCAGCGCAGACCCGCGGAAAACCGCCGTCGCCCTGACGCAACTTTTTTATTTTGTTGAAAAAAGCCAGGAGCCGGACCGCGGTTATGTTCTCAGGCGGGGGGACCGGCCGTTTGCCTGGGATGCAGATGCAGATGCAGATAAATGGGATACAAACAAGGCGCCGGTGCTTTGCACCCATATCACGGAGTTTGTCCTGACATATTTCGATCACGAGGGCAATGACCGGAAAACCTGGGATTCGTCTGATGAGGCAACAGACTACGCGACCCCGGCAGGTGTTGAAATTTTTTTCAGGATTGAAACCGACCAGGGAAGCTATCCGTTTTTTACCCGGGTGGTTGTACCGGCTGGCAGGGAGCCCCTTGAACGTGTTAAAAACCAATAATCACGGCATTGCCCTGATCATCACCCTGAGCATTATCACGGTTTTGATTGCCGTGACCTTTGAGTTAAACAGGCAGACCGGCGCTTCACTGAGCAGAAGCGGGGCAGCCAGAGACAGACAGGTTCTGCAGCAAAAAATCGAATCCGGTGTCAGCCTGGCCATGCTGATCTTGACTCGCGACAAGAAGCAGACGGAAGTGGATTCTGTCCAGGAGGACTGGGCAGACCCGGAAAAAATCAGCGGCTATCTCGGCCGGGCCGGGTATAACGAAGATGAATTGCAGATTGAAATCACCGATGAACGCGCCCGTATGCAGGTCAACGCACTGGTGGAGTTTCCGGCCGGACGCGATTTTAACCCGGTTCAGCAGCAATTGTGGCTCCGGTTTGTTGAATTGTTCCTTCAGCAGCAGGATCAACCTGATACAGCAACAGCACAAGAACCTCTGGAGCCGGAAATGATCATCAACCCAATCAAGGACTGGATTGATTCCGGAGACGATGACGCCATAACCGGCCTGAGCGGTGCGGAATCCGACCATTACATGGACCATGATCCGCCGTACAAGTGCAGAAACGGCCCTGTGCGGCATTTGTCCGGGCTGCTGCGCGTGCGCAACATCACCCCGGAACTGTTTTCCGCAGATGATGAAAATGCCGGCCTGCGCGATTTTCTGACAGTGCACGGCCTTGCGCCGGCAGCAAACAACCCCCATGATTATACTTATGACGGCCGGATCAATATCAACACTGCCGAGATACCCATTTTAGCTGCGCTGCTGCCGGCGGGCCTGGAATTTCTGGCCCCGGAAATGACCGCTTTTCGAAAGGAAACCTCAGGCGGTGAGTATCTCTATGATTTGACCAGCCCGACCTGGTACCGGCAGGTTCCCGGGATGGAAGACGTGGAGATCGACCCCTCCCTGGTGGCAGTCAAAAGTGATTTGTTTCGCATCCGGTGCAGGGCCCGGGAAAATCAAAGTTCCATGGCGGCCCGGGTGGTTGTGCGGCGGGAGCAGAATAAATCCGGGAGATGGAAATGTCGTGTATTGCACTGGCAGTATGAATAGGATATATTGAATCAGGGGCTGCTTGAAAATCGCATAAGGTCCTGTGAAAAAATTTAAAACCAATGCCGTAACACGATTATGAGCAACCGGATTCTATCTATTGATATCAGAAAGCAGGGCCTGTGTGCCGTGCTGGTCCGCACCGCCCTGAAAGGCAACCGGATCGAGGCCCACAAGTTCGTGTCTTTCAGCGATGCCCCGGAAGAAGCCGCCGGCCCGGAAAAACGCCTGGCCTGGGCAATGGATACGGTGACCAGCCAGATTCCTGCTCAGGGCGCCGGCTGTCTTGTTTCCATTGCCGCATCCGAGGTGTGTTTCCGCAACCTGCAGGTGCCGTTTAAAGACAACAGAAAAATTCGCCAGGTGCTTGATTTTGAGCTGGAGCCCACCCTGCCGTTTGAAATCAGTGGCATGCAGACGGATTTTCTCATTGTTCGCCAGGCCGAACAGACAGATCTGATCGTTGCAGCCGTGGAAACCCGGAAACTTGAGGCCATTCAGGAAATTTTCCGGCGATTGGATCTAACGCCAAGAGCGATCACCATCGGTTCTGCGGCCGCAGCCCTTTGTGTTTCCCGTCTGTCTGAGACCGGGGAGAAAAATTTTCTGCTGCTTGACATTGACGGCCCCAATGCGGCTGCCTGCATTGTCGTTGACGGAAAAATTCACATGATCCGCGCCCTTCGAACGGGCGGGGCCACGGATGCAGCCGGATGTGCGGATATGATCGCAGCAGGCATCCAACGAATGCTGGTTTCTTTTGAAACCCTGTATGAAGCGGATCCGGAACTTGGGCGCATCTTTGTTTCCGGCACAGATCAAGCCGATGACGGCTTTGCTGAAAAACTGTCCGGGGCCCTGGAAACGGAAGTTCGCTTTTTGAACCTGGCTGCCGAAACCCGGCTCTATCAATTATCAGACAAAGATTTGGGTATCGGTCCCCAGGCCAACTGCGCCCTGAGCCTTGCAGGGATAGAAACAGCCGGCATCCGGCCCTTTCAGTTCAACCGGAGCCATCATGTGCTGCAGAAATACTGGGCTGAAAACCGCAGTGAGATCATCAGCATTGGCGTGCTGGCTTTTTTTGTTTTCATGGTACTGATGATTCAGGCAATCATGGAAAACCGGCACATGGAGCGTCGCATTGCGCAAACAGACCGGCAGATCACAAAAATATTTCAACAGGCCTTCCCGGATGCCACTCGTATTGTTGATCCCGTGCAGCAGATGGAGGCGGGTCTTAACCAATTGAAAAAACAAAACGTGTTTGCCGGAGAGGATGGGGCGGGTATCCGCAATGTGGATATTTTAAAAGATGTCAGTGAATTGATACCTGACAGCATCAATATGGTGCTGACCCGGTTTGTCCGGGGCGACACCAGCGTGCAGCTCGCGGGTCTCACCGATACATTCAACGCAGTTGATGATATAAAAATGCAGTTGCAAAAATCCGCTTTTTTCAAGCAGATCACCATCAGTTCCGCCAATATGGACCAATCCGCCAATCGGGTACGGTTCCGGATCAAGGCGGATCTGGCCGAAGAGCCGCTTTAACGGCCGGAGGTACCGGGCAGATGAAAAAAATGATCAATCTCAACCGCAGGGAAAAACTGGCGGTATCAGCAGGTGCCGGATTTGTGGCTGTTTTCCTGTTTTTTGAGCTCCTGGTGCACCCGGTTTTTGAAAAACGCAGCCAGCTTCGTGACCAACTGGCTTCCAGGCAGGCCGCGCTTGTGGAAATGGTTGAAATGTACCGGCAGCACCAGGTGATCCAGGTAAATGCAGAACACACGCAAAACCGGTATGCCCTCAGACCGGCGGGGTTTACCCTGTTTTCGTTCATGGACCGGGTTGCCGGAGAAACCGGGGTGAAGCAATACATCACCTACATGAAGCCCAGCAGCTCAACTGATGAGACATCCGGCACAACCATTTCCTATGTTGAACTCAAACTTCAGGATATTTCCCTTAAAGATTTGACATCCTACCTGTTTGAGGTGGAGACATCTGAAAATATGGTCCGGGTCAGCCGGTTGTCGATTTCCAAAACCGGAGAGACCGAAGGGTTGCTTTCCGTGGTCATGCAGGCAGAGGCAGTGGATGCATAGCAGCCCGCAATCCAAGTGGACGCATTATTCATGTTGAAAAAATCAAAAAAACGGCTGGCCTGGGTATGTTATATTACTGTGCTGGCAGCGGTGTTTCTCTATCTTTTATTCCCTGCCAATGCAGTGAAAAAACACCTGGAACACCAGGTTCAGAAGGCGTCGGACAATGCCGTGGCCGTTGAAATTGCATCGGTGAGACCGGGTTTTCCCCCGTGTCTGGTCATAGATGAGGCAACCCTGGTTTACCGGCAGACAGATGCCCTGGAAACCGGCCGTACGATTCTGTCTCCGGCGTATCGAAAATTGCCGGGCATTTTTGACACCCTTGATTTTGAAATCAGCCTGGGTGAGGGGCGGGCCCTGGGCTGGGTGGCCATGAAAGATGCCTCCGGCAGCGAGGCGGACAATGCCTTTCATATCCGGCTTGAAAATGCAGATCTGCAAAATATTGTTTTGATCCGAAACATGAGCGGACATACGGTTTCCGGCAGCCTGGACGGAACCATTGAATTTAATGGCGGTTTTGCCGGGCAAACCGGCGGCAGCGGCACCATTGACCTGGAAGCCAGCCAGTGCACGGTTGCCTTGCAGCAAGCAGTCTTTGGCATTAAACAATTAACGTTTCAATCCATTGAGGCGAATCTGGAAATTGAGGATCAACAGGTAAATATCCGGCAGATCGAACTTAAGGGAAACCTGGTGTCCGCCCGGGGCACCGGCCGAATTCTCATTCGCCGGCCGTTTGAAAACAGCCGGGTTCAGATTTCCGCCACGGTTCGCCCGCATCCGACCCTGGCCAGGGCCATGGGGGGACTGCTGCCGGAGAAATCTACAGGCGGCAAAGGTATATCGCTTCGCATTGCCGGAACCCTGAATCAGCCATCCTGGCAAATCCGGTGATTTCAGGGCCGTGGGCTAAGTGCCGATATTGAAACGGTTTATAAGAAGATGATAAAAACCATTCTGAAAATCATTCGTGTGCTGCTTGCGGCAGCAGCGGTTTTTGTGTGCGTAAACCTGTTTTACGCCATGGTTTCAGCCAGGCTTGACCTTGCGGCAAACAGTCATTTGCGCCCTGAAATCCTTGATCGTGAGATCCGGGCGGACACCCCGGGCAGCCAGATGCCCCGGCAGCAGGCATATGCTTATTATGCTGCCATTGCTGAAAAGGATTTGTTTCACACCGGACAGGCAGAAACCTCGCCGGATTCCCGGGCGGCGGCGGAACTGGAAAATCTGGAAAAAACCCGGCTCAACCTCCGGCTTTGGGGTACCATCACGGGCACGGACGAAAAAGCCTATGCGGTCATTGAGGAAAAATCCGGCGGCAAACAGGGCCTTTACCAGGAGGGCGATACTATTGATCAGGCACGGATCAGGATGATTCTGCGCAAAAGGGTTATTTTGACGGTAAACGGCAAAGATGAAATCCTGGAGATGGAGGAATTGGCTGATCAGGCCGGCCGCCTGTCTGACGGACAAGTCCAACCGGTGCCTGAGGCGGCAGACGTTTCTGTTTCAGAAGAACCCGTGTCCATATCCAGTCAGCAAATGAATGAAACCTTGCAGGATGCCAACACTCTGAGGCGCCAGGTGCGCATAAGGCCTTATTTTGAAAACGGACGGCCCGCCGGCCTGATGCTCAGCGGGATCCGGAGCGAGTCGGTTTTTTCTGAAATGGGGCTGGAAAGCGGCGACATCATCAAAAGCATCAATGGCCAACAGATCCGGTCTGTTGAGGATGCCATGACTTTTTACGAAAACATCCAATCCTCCGACGAAGTGGAACTGGAAATTGAACGCAGCGGCAACAGCCGGATTCTTTCCTTTCAGATTGATTAACCCTTGGCCGAAAACAAGGAATCGCTTATGATCAGGTTTCAGCGACAATCCGGCAAGGCGGCAGACATAGACGGTTTTCACAGGGCAGCCATTGTTGCGTTGACAATCTGCTTTGGATTGTTTGTGTCAGCGGCTTTTTGCCCGGTTTATGGGCAAAACAGCCAGGCGCAGCAGAAAACAGCCCCCAACAGCACCCAAAGCCCGGAACAAGAGGGGCGTTCGGTATCCATTGATTTCAATGATGTGGATATCAACGTGTTTATCAAGTTTATCAGCGAACTCACGGGCCGCAATTTCATTGTTGACCAGCGGGTCAAGGGCAAGATTACCGTGATTTCCCCGACTCAAATATCGGTTCAGGAGGCTTACAGGGTTTTCGAATCCGTGCTGGATGTCCACGGATATACCACGGTGGACGCCGGAGAAGTCACCAAGATCATCCCGGCACCCTATGCCCGGACAATGAGCATTGAGACCAAGCTGGAGCGGGAAGGCGGATCCGGCGAGGACAAAATCGTCACCCAGCTGATTCCGCTGGAATATGCCAGTCCCGATGAGATCAAGCAGTTGTTTGCGCCTCTGATTTCCAAAAGCAGCGTGATCATCTCCTATGCGCCCACCAACATGCTCATTGTCACGGATGTCTATTCCAATATCAAGCGGCTGATGCGCATCATTGACGCCATTGACGTGCCCGGAACCGGCCGTGAAATTCTCATACTTCCCATTGAACATTCCAATGCCGAAGACATTGTCTCAATTATCAATTCCGTGTTCGGCCAGGCCCGGTCAGATCGCCAGGGGGACCGGCAAGCTATCACCGCCATGGCTGACCAACGGTCCAACCTCCTGATTGTCCAGGCCAGCGAGCCCAACATCGGGCGGATACGGCAGCTGGTAAATTCCCTTGACAAGGAAATGCCCAGGGGAAAGGAAAAAATCAATGTTTATTACCTGGAAAACGCCAAGGCCGAGGAACTTGTGGGCGTCTTGCAGGAACTGACCGCAAGTCAGGAACAGCAGACGGGAAAAAAGCAGGCGCCCATTGTATCCGAAGCAGTAAAAGTGACTGCGGACCAGGCCACCAACAGCCTGATCATACGAGCGGAAAAAGATGATTACGACGTTTTGAAATCCGTGATTGAAAAGCTCGATATGCCAAGGGCCATGGTTTATATCGAGTGTCTGATCATGGAGGTGAGCAAGGACAAGTCCTTCCGCCTGGGTGCGGAATGGATGGTCGGCGGAGAGGGCAGTTACAAGGACCGGGAGGGGGTTTACGGCGGGGGTTTTTCCGGCGGTGCCATGGGCGGTGACGCCGGATACAGTTATGCCTTTCCCGATTCCTCGGGCGGCGCCCCGCTTCCGCCCGGTTTTTCCCTGGGCGTGCTGGGTGAAAACATCGAGGTGGGCGGCATCACCTTTCCCACGATCCGCGCCCTGATCCAGGCCTACCAGAAGGATCGGGACGTGCAGATTCTTTCCACGCCCCAGATCCTGACCACGGACAATGAAACCGCCAAGATCCGGGTGGGCAGAAACGTACCCTATCTGACCCGGTCGGCCAGTGGGGATACCGAATACAGCAATTATGAATATCAGGATGTGGGCATTTTGCTTGAAATCACCCCGCAGATCAACAAGGACCGCAAAATCCGCCTGGAACTGCTCCAGGAAGTGACCAAGCTTGAAAGCACCGACGATTTCCGCCCCACAACCCTGAAACGAACCATTGACACGGTGGTTGAAGTCAATGACACCAATACGGTGGTCATCGGCGGCCTTATTGACGAAAGCCTGTCAAAAACCGAATACCGGGTCCCGTGCCTGGGAGGCGTGCCGCTGATCGGGTGGCTGTTTAAATCCCTTTCCGATTCCTCCGAGCAGACCAACCTGTTTGTGTTTATTACCCCAAGAGTTATGGCCGCGCCCGATGAAGCCGCTGAATTCTACAAGGACAACAAAGAAAAGTTTCAAACAGTGCCCGAGGAAACCATCAAGCTTTATGGACCGCCGCAGAATAAAAACGCGCGCTCTGCCAACGGACTTCCGGAGGCAAAACCAGAAACCGAAACAGGCCCGGAATCCGCTCAGCCGGAGACTGACCCGACCGAGGGGAGGCAATACACCGTGAAAAAAAATGACACCTTGTATTCCATCGCCCGCAGGCATGGCATTGAGCTGAAAAAAATGCTGAAAATAAACGGCTTGACCGAGGATTCCATCATCCGGCCCGGAGATAAAATCACAGTGTCGCCCTGAAACAGAAACGCTAGGCACAGGAGAAATCCAAAGAAAAGATACTTTTTAATGAAACAGCACTTAACCGACATATTGGTCCACGATTTTGGCGTGGATGAAAACGATATCACTGAGGCCGGAAGACTGGCAAGGCAGCAGAATGTGCCTTTGTCCGAGGTGATCCTGAAAAAGAAGATCCTTTCGGAACATCAGCTGCTCCAGGCCTTTTCCCGGGTTTATGACCTGCCGTTCTGGAGCCATCTGCCGCCTGAGGATTTTGACACCGAATTTGCTCGCAGGGTGCCTATCGGGTTTCTGAAAAAATACGCCATGGTGCCCATCTGCAGAACGTGTGCCGCTGATCCGGAAAAAGCCGGCAGCAGTGAAGCAGAAACCACGCGCCCGGTGATTGCCATCAATGACCCCTCGGCTTTTCAGCCTCTGGATGATCTGGTACGGCTTCTGGAAATCGATGAATTCGATGTGGTGCTCGCGCCCCGGGATGCCATTTATTCCCTGATCAACATGGCATTTGACAGCAGCCGGGACACGGCAGAGCAGCTTGTGGCCGACATGGAGGACAACACCGGCAACATTATCAGCGAAATCGAGGAAACCGCCGACCTTCTCGATGATACCAGTGATGCGCCCATCATCAAGCTGGTCAACCACGTGATTTCCCAGTCCGTAAAAATCGGTGCCAGTGATATTCATATCGAGCCGGAGCAGTACAGCTTAAAGATCCGCTACCGGGTCGACGGCATTCTCTATGATCTTCTCACTCCTCCAAAGTGGATGCAGGCGTCGCTGGCATCGCGCATCAAGGTCATGGCCAGGATGAATATCGCAGAAAAGCGCCTGCCCCAGGACGGCCGCTTTGAGGTCAAAATCGGTGATCAAAATATTGACATCCGGGTTTCCACCATTCCGATCCAGTACGGGGAGCGGGTGGTGATGCGACTGCTCAACAAATCCGGCTCCCTGTTCCAGCTCACAGAGCTGGGTTTGTCGCAGACAAAACTCGATACCATCCGCCGGCTGATCCACTATTCCCACGGCATCATCCTGGTAACCGGCCCCACGGGCAGCGGCAAAACCACCACCCTGTATGCCGTGCTCTCCAGCCTCAATTCCCCGGATATCAATATCATCACCATCGAAGACCCTGTGGAATACCAGCTCAAGGGGGTCAACCAGATCCAGGTTAACCCAAGAATCGAACTCACCTTTGCAAGGGGGCTTCGCTCCATTGTCCGCCAGGACCCGGATGTGATTCTCATCGGGGAGATGCGCGATCTGGAAACCGCCGAAATCGGTGTTCAATCGGCTTTGACAGGCCATCTGGTGTTTTCCACCCTGCACACAAATGACTCGGCAAGCGCCATTACCCGCCTGGTGGATCTGGGAATCGAGCCTTTTTTGATTTCCTCCTCGGTAATCGCCGTGATCGCCCAGCGGCTGTTGCGTCTGCTCTGCAATGAATGCAAGCAGGCCTATACACCGGAGGCCGTCACCTTGGAACGGCTTGGACTAGATCCGCAGCAGGCCGAAAAATCAGTCATCTATAAGGCAGTGGGCTGCAGCAATTGTTTTCACAGCGGATACCGGGGACGCCTGGGAATCTATGAGATCCTGGAATTGAGCCCGGAGCTGCAGAACCTGGTGCTGAAAACCTATGATTCCCACAGGATCAAGATGGAAGCCGTGCAGGCCGGAATGACAACGCTTTATCAGGACGGCATTGACAAGGTATTGAAAGGACAGACCACAATTGAGGAGGTGCTGCGGGTAACCCAGAGCTGATCCCGGTTTTGTTGACACTGTTTACTGTAAGGACTATGGATATGGATTTGAAATCAAAACGGCCGCAACCGGGTTTACCCTTTTTTCGGACGTTGAGTGCGGTGGTGCTTCTATGTTTAATACTGGTCCTGCCGGCATCTGCCCGGGAGTTGACCGTGACCCCCGGGGCGGCATACGCCTTTGCGCAAAAGCTTTATGAACAACAGGACTTTCAGGCTGCAGCCACGGAGTTTGACCGGTTTGTTCATTTTTTTGAAAAGGACAAACGGGCGCCGGCTGCTGCGTTTTACGCGGGCCTGGCCCGGTTTTCCATGCAGCACTACCAGGAGGCCATTGATGCCTTTAACCGGTTGATTCGATCCTATCCCGGCTCCAAACAGGCCCTTGAGGCCAGGTTCATGATCAGCCGGTGCTATCAGAAGCAAAATGACATTGACAGTTCAACGATGGAGCTCCGGCAAATCATCCGGCAGGAGACCGATCCGAAAGTCCGCGACCGGGCCCGCAGTCAATTGGCATGGGTTCTGCTGGAAGCCGGTGACATTTCCCGGGCAAGGTCGTCGTTTTTGGCCATTAGTGATAAAAATCAAGACCATTATAACGTTGAGGCCATTGTTTCATCCCTGGATGACCCGGGTGAAATGAAACATAAAAGCCCGTTAACAGCCGGCCTGTTGTCTGCGGTGCCCGGCGGTGGGTATCTGTACACCGGCCGGTTTCGGGAAGCCGGGGTGGCTTTTTTTCTGACCTCAGCCCTGGCAGTGGCTTCATGGCAATGTTTTGACGAGGATTTGCCCGCTCTGGGCGCCCTGACCGGCCTTGCCGGCCTGGGATTTTACAGCGGCAGCATTGCCGGCGGGGTGAGCAGCGCCCACAAATACAATTACCGGCAAAGCGAAAAATTTATCCGCCGGCTCAAGGACACCCACGGACCTGCGGTTTCCCTTCAGCTCCGGCCCGGGGGCGCAATGCTGGCGATTCACTGCGCATTTTAACCTGAAATGGAGGATGGATGGATTCAGACTGCAACAGGCGGGAATCTCAACAGGCTTTTGTCAACATGCACAAAATGCGTTTCGGCGAACTGATGATCCAGCTGGGGCTTATTAACCAAAAGCAGCTCCAGGAAGCACTCAAGCGCCAGAGCCAGGTCAGCGAGCACATCGGCTCCATTCTGCTGGAACTCGGGTATATCACCATGGAGGATTTGCTCAATTTTTTGAGCTCCCAGTTCGGCGTGCGCGCGGTCAACCTGTTTGAAACCGATATCGAACCGGATGTGCTCAAAGCCATTTCTCCCAAAAAAGCCAGGGATAAAAACATCCTGCCTGTCTCCCGGCAGGGCAATCAACTGACCCTGGCCATGGTCAATCCCAAAGACCTGATCACCATCAGCGAGCTGGAATTTTCCCTGGGCAAAAAAATCGAGCCTGTTGTAGTGCCTGCTTTTATGATGGAAACCGCCCTTGAAACGCTTCTGGCACAGCCCTTGGCCAAAATCCGGGGAAAAGAGCTGGAGGAAAAAAACAATCTGGGAAAGGAAAGCACCCAAAGCGGCACCAAGCTGACATCCCTGCTGAAAAAAGCCGTGAGTGTCAATGCCAGCGACCTGATTCTCACAGCCGGGGCCCCGCCGTCTTTGCGCATTGTCAATGAGCTCCAGCGGATTTCGGCGCCGCCGCTGACCCCTGCAGACTGCGAAGTCTACGCCAGGGAAATGATGCCGGACCAAAAATGGAACGACTTTGCCGACACCCGGGACGTTGATTTTTCCGTAACTTACCCCGGCATCGGGCGCTTCCGGGTCAATGCGTACAAACAGCGCAGCTCCATTGCGCTGGCCGTGCGGCCCGTGCTCGAGACCATTCCCTCGCCCGGGGAACTCAACCTGCCCCAATGGCTCATGGACTTTGCCCTCAAGCCAACGGGCCTGATCATTGTCAGCGGGCCGGCAGGGCACGGAAAATCCACCACCCTGTATGCCCTGGTGGACATGATCAACAACCACAAGCGAAACAATATCATCACCCTGGAAGACCCCGTGGAATACATGCACAAACACAAAAAAAGCAATGTCAGTCAGCGGGAAGTGGGCACGGATACGCCCACGTTTTACTCCGGGCTAAAATCGGTGCTCCGGCAAGCTCCGGACGTGATTGTGATCGGGGAAATGCGCGACAGGGAGAGTTTTGAAATCGCACTGCAGGCCTCTTACACAGGCCATCTGGTGATTACCACCATGCACGCGGCCAATGCCACAGTGGCCCTGGAAAACACCATCCAGATGTTTGAGCCGCACAAACAGAGTCTTATCCGCATGATGCTGGCCGATTCGCTGATTGCCTCGGTTGCCCAGCGGTTGGTGCCCCTAAAGGACAATTCCGGCCGGGTGCTGGCCATAGAGCGGCTGATTAATTCCTCACGCATCAAAAACATTATCCGGGAGGGCAAAACCCACCAGATCCGAAGCCAGATGCAGCAGGGCGCTGAGGATTTTACCTCCATTGACATTGAGCTGGCCGGTCTTTACCGAAACAACCGGATCCGGCTGGAAGACGGGATGCTGTTTGCCAATGACAAGTTTCACTACCGGGAACTTGCTGAGTCCAAAAGGCCCATGAAGTCCCGGGAAAATCCGGGATAGGGCACATTCACGGGCGGGGGCTGAAACCCGATTATCCGATCATCTGGTTCATTTCAAAAATGGGCAAAATGATGGACAGGACAATAAAGCCCACCACCAGGGCCATCACCAGGATAATGGCGGGCTCGAGCATGGAAGTCAGACCCGAGACCGTGCTTTCCACCTCGTTTTCATAGATATCGGCCATCTTGGCCAGCATGGCCTCCAGTTCCCCGGAATTTTCGCCCACCTGGATCATCTGAACAGCCAGATGCGGGAAAAAACGGGAGGATTCCAGGGATTTACCCAGGCCTGCACCTTTTTCCACTTCGGCTGCAGCGGTTTGCACGGCCTCGGCAATCACCCGGTTGCCCACGATGTTTTTCACAATGTCCAAGGCCGCCATCAAGGGAACGCCGTTTTCCAGAAGCGAGCCAAGGGTGCGGGAAAAACGCGCCACAGCCAGCTTGGTTTTCAGATTCCCGGCCAGGGGGATTTGCAGGACGGCCTTGTCCAGCCGGTAGGCTCCTTGTTGGGTACGCCCGAAATGCCGCAGTCCCGCCAAAAACATCACCATCGCCCCCAGAAGCATCCACCAGCTGGCTTTCAAAAATTCACTGACCGCAATCAAGGCCCGGGTCGGGGCGGGCAGGGACTGGTCCATGTCCGTGAAAATGGCGGTAATACTGGGCACGATATAGGTCAGCAGAAACATCAGAATCAGGATCCCGACAATCAACATTAGAACAGGATAGGCCATTGCCGACCGGACCCGGTTGGAAAGGGCCTGCTGGCGTTCGGTGATGTCGGCCAGCCGGTTTAACACCAGTTCCAGGGTGCCTGAGGACTCACCGGAACGGACCATGTTGATATAAATGGGGGAAAACGTCTCAGGATATTCAGACAGTGCCTCGGCAAAACCGGATCCCTCTTCTATGGCATCTTTGATTTGAGACAGCATCCGCTTGAAAACCCTGGAGCGGGTTTGGGGGATCAGTGTGTAGATGGCCGATACCAGGGGAAAACCGGCCTGCAAAAGGGTGGCCAGCTGCCGGGTCATGATCGCCAGTTCCCCGGGCCGGACCCGGGAGCCAAAAGCGGGCAGCAATTTTTCCAGAAAACCGCTCTGGCGGGATTGGCTGTCATGAACCTCCCGAATGGAGACCGGGTAGATGCTGGCGGCCCGCAGCTTCTGCCTGGCCGCGGACGCGCTCTCAGCATCAATGATGTCAGAGACGCTTTTGCCTTTGGCATTTAAGGCGCTGTATTCAAAAATGGGCATGGCTGTTTTCGCAAATGATCCGTATCATGACAGAAGTTTGTCTCTATTGTTTAATTTACCAGCAAACCGCTGAGTTTTCAATTTTTTACTGACGGTTTAAATCATTCGCACATTCACGGTTGACAAAGCAGGTCAACGGCTTATAAGTAAATACGGTTATCTTTTCAGATACCCTATGTTTAAAGGAGAATGCATATGTTAAAGGTTGCTTTTATCGGATGGCGGGGCATGGTGGGCTCTGTGCTCATGGATCGCATGCGGGCGGAAAATGGATTTGAGGGCTTTGAACCGCTTTTTGCCTCCACCTCCCAGGCGGGCCAGGCCGGCCCGGATATCGGGAAACCGGTTCCGCCCCTGGCAGACGCGCATGACACCGACCTGCTGGCCGGTATGGACATTATTGTCACCTCTCAGGGCAGCGGCTATACCCAGAAAGTTTACCCGGAACTGCGAAGCAAGGGCTGGAACGGTTACTGGATTGATGCGGCATCCGCTCTTCGCATGGCCGATGACAGCATTATCGTGCTTGACCCGGTCAACAGAAAAATCATAGACCAGGCCATGGCCGACGGGGTGAAAAACTTTATCGGCGGCAACTGCACGGTCAGCCTCATGCTCATGGCCGCAGGCGCCCTGTTTGAAAATAACCTGGTGGAATGGATGTCTTCCATGACCTACCAGGCGGCGTCCGGGTCAGGGGCCAAGAACATGCGGGAACTGGTTTCCCAGATGAAAATCATCGGCCAAAGCGCCGAAGACCTGATGGCCGATCCGGCCTCAGCCATCCTGGACATCGACCGGCGGGTGCTTGACGCCATGTCCGGGCAGGATTTTCCTGTTGAGCACTTCGGCGTCCCCCTTGCCGGCAGCCTGATTCCCTGGATTGACAGTGCCATGGAATCCGGCCAGACCAAGGAGGAATGGAAAGGCTTTGCCGAGACCAACAAGATTCTGCAAACCGATTCCCCGATTCCCATAGACGGGATCTGCGTGCGCATCGGCGCCATGCGCAGCCACAGCCAAGCCATTGCCGTAAAGCTCACCCGGGATGTGCCTGTTGATGAAATCACCGACATGATCGGCGCTGCCAATGCTTGGGTGGAAACCGTGCCCAACACCAAGCAAGACACCCTTGCACGGCTGACGCCTGCTGCCGTATCCGGCACCCTGAGTGTGCCGGTGGGCCGCATCCGGAAAATGAACATGGGCCCGGAATATCTGAGCTTTTTTACCGCCGGCGACCAGCTTCTTTGGGGGGCTGCCGAACCCATCCGCCGTATGCTTAACATCGCACTGGAATACCTGGGCTGATAAAACCCGACAGCGGGCCCGGTTTCCGGCCGGGCCCGTAAACGTCCTGTTATGCCTGTATCATCTGAAGCGCTGCCTGCAGGGCCAGCAGATATCCGTGGTGGCCAAACCCGCAGATCTGCCCTGTGGCCACGTCCGTGATCATGGATCTGTGCCTGAAGGGCTCGCGCTTGTATATATTGGACAAATGAATCTCAATGACGGGAATTTCCAGCATGGCAATGGCATCCCGGATGGCCACGCTGGTGTGTGTGTAGCCTGCCGGGTTGATGATCAGGGCGTCAAACGCGCCCCGGGCCTGCTGGATGGCATCCACGATCTGGCCCTCGTGATTGGACTGAAGGGTTTGCAGGCCTGTGCTGTTCGCTTGGGCGGCCTGGACCAGGGCGGCATCAATATCGGCAAGGCTTAGTGTGCCGTAGGTTTCCGGCTCCCGGATGCCGAGCATGTTTAAGTTGGGGCCGTGAATCACCAGGATCTGTTTGGTTTCCATCTGGCCTGATTCCTTTTGCTTCGGGTTTTTCAGTCTTTTCCGACCTCTTGAAACCGGGGCGCTGCAGCTTCTGCGGCAGCGGCTTTCATGCCGGAAATGGTCTGGCTGTAATCCGGGCTGTTAAAAATGGCAGAGCCGGCCACAAACACGTCTGTGCCGGCGGCTGCGATTCTTCCGATGGTCTGGGCATTGACCCCGCCGTCGACCTGGATCAGGGTGGAAAGCCCATAGCGGACGATGGTCTGTCTGAGTGTCAGGATTTTATCCAGGGATGCGTCAATAAAGGACTGGCCCCCAAAGCCGGGATTTACGCTCATTAAAAGCACAAAATGGAGCCGGTCAAGGATCCAGTCCAGACAGCTCAAAGGGGTGGCCGGGTTGAGCACCACGCCGGGACGACATCCGCAGTTTTCGATTAACTCCACGCTGCGGTGCAGGTGCGGGCAGGTTTCAGCATGCACGGATATCAGGTCTGCGCCGGCTTTGGCAAACTCGCCGATAAATTCGTCCGGATTGTCAATCATCAGATGCACATCCAGGGGCAGGGCGGTTGTTTTCCGGGCGGCTTCCACTACCATGGGGCCCAGGGTAATGTTTGGAACAAAGTGGCCGTCCATGACATCCACGTGAATCCAGTCGGCACCGGCCTGTTCCACGGCCGTAATTTCCTGTCCGAGCCTGGCAAAATCAGCAGAAAGAATCGAGGGGGCAATGAT
>JAIPES010000132.1 GCA_021737045.1 Desulfobacteraceae bacterium
AGGGAGAGATAAAAGCGTCTTCCCGCTTTTCAAAATCCTGTCGGATGTTTGTCATATGCGGATCCCAGAGCATCCTGCACCCCGCGTCCGGAATTTGTGTAAATCAGCACCCATAAAGCTTAAATAACACATAAACATGTCACATTCCATCCTGATTGTAAAGCCCGCCCCAAAAAGGGGACAGATCTATTTTTTGAAAAATAGATCTGTCCCCTTTTTGGGGTTAGCGGAAGAGATTCATGTTCGGGGTGCGGCTTCTTGCCGGGTCTGATTGGAAAAAGGCATCCACTGCGCGGTGTGCGGCCGGAATGTCTGCGGCCCCCTTGACCAGGGTGGCAAACCGGTGGCCGTAGGTAAAGTTGGCTGCAAAATACACGAGCCACTTTTTGTAGCGGCGAAGCGCATTTACCGGTTCGTAATATTTTTCCAGCACATCGAGCATCCGGTGGGCGCAGTGCGGGTAAATCTCCGCAGGCGGCACAAAGCCTTGGGTCCACTGGGCAAAAATCCAGGGACGGGCCAGGGCCATCCGGCCGATGGCCACACCGTCGCACCCCGTATCTGCCAGCATGCGCAGGCAGTCGTTTTCCGAAAACACCTCACCATTGCCGAATACCGGGATGTCCACGGCCTGCTTGACAGCCCGGATATAGTCCCATTTCGGCGGCCGGGAACGCCGGTCCGGGGCCACCCGGGGATGAAATGTCAGGGCATCTGCCCCCGCCGCTGCCAGCCGGCTCGCCAGATCCACGGCCGGCTCAGGTGCGTCTTGCCAGCCGGTGCGGAATTTTACGCTCACCGGGATGGAAACCGTCTTTCGCACGGCAGCCACCACTTCCGCGGCCCTGTCAGGCTCCCTGAGCAGGGCCGCCCCTGCGCCCTGCTTGCATATGGCAGCCACCGAGCATCCCATGTTGATATCCACCCCGAAGAATCCCTCGGATTCGATCCGTTCGGCCGCCCGGGCCATCCGCGCCGGATCCGCACCGAAAATCTGGCAGACCAGGTGCGGCAGCTCGGCTGCCCGCCATTGAAATACGGATGAAACCCGGGGATTTTCAGACGGGAGAGCCTTTGCACTGCACATCTCGGTAAACATCAGGCCGTAGCCGCCGTATTCAGCAGCAAGCTCCCGGAAGGCCACATGCGTCAGGCCCGCCATGGGCGCCATGAACAGGCGCGGATACACTGCACTGCCGCGAATTCGCACCGGGTCGTTGAGTCGAGAAATCAGATCATTCATTCCGTCTTTGTGCCCTTTGTTTGCACGGGGGGCAAGGGGTGAGGCACAAAAAAAACCGGCGGAAAGTTTTGAAACTTCCCGCCGGCTTTTTTCAAGCGGTCTACCAACAACGGCCGCCGCCCCTGTGGTGGCCCCATCCGCCACCATAGCCGCGGGCTGCGGAAGAACCGTTATACTCATAGTTCCGCGCCTTTGCCTGAATCTGTTCGCGAATCCGACTCATTTCCTGCTGCAGCGCTGCCGCCCGCTCGGGATCCGGGTTCTCCTGGCTCATCAGGGCATGGTACGCGCCCCGCTTGCCGGCAAGCTCGCTGCGAAGATCGGCTGTTTCCTCGAGAAAAGCCTGATGTTCCGGTCCGGCATTGCCGCCGTAATAACAGGGACCGCCGTGGGCACCAGGTCCATAACCGTTATGGTAACCGCCCCGGGCGCCGCCCCAGGGTCCGGCAAATGCCACGCCTGCGATCAGCCCCATCACTGCGAGTACCGTAAGTATCGTGATTGCTCTTTTCATCATTTTCCTTTCCTCCTCTGGGTTGCTTGGTTTTACAAATGATTTGTTTTGACAATATCCAGAGCAACAGATGTGCCAAATCTTTAGAAACGCAATAACCCATTGACTTCAAATAAAAACCATTCAGCCCTCCATACATAAAAAAACTTTACAGTGGATTTCCGGCCGCATTGTGTATATATTTTATACAAGCATGTAAAAAATATGCCCACATTTGCGGCAAACCAAAGCGCACCGGCACCCATGGAACAACAAACCCACCGGAATATTTGCCTTTTGGTTTGCCTGGCGCATCCGGCATTAAAATTGCTAGTATAATCATATGATAAAGAAAAAGCCCCTCAGCCTGTATTTTTCCCCCTGGATGATTATCAGTGCCGCGACCATTTTGCTTGTTGTGGTGGTAACCCTGGCGGTGAGCAACTACAACCGGGAAAAGCACTACATGTCACAGATCCTGCTTGAAAAGGGCTCTGCGTTGATCAAGTCATTTGAGGCGGGCACCCGCACCGGCATGCGTGCCATGGGCTGGGGGGAAAACCAGATCCAGTATCTGCTCCGGGAACTGGCAGAACAGGCCGATGTTCTCTACATCGCGGTAACGGACACAAACGGCCGGATACTTGCCCACAGCGACCCCGCACAGGTCGGCGGACAATTTCCCGCGGAATTCGGCGAAGACTCTCCGGGCCCGGAGCAATCTGCAAACTGGCGGCTGACAACCACGGAAAACGAACTGCCGGCCTTTGAGGTGTACCGGTTTTTCAATCCGTTTACGGGCAGAAACGGGCATATGCGGCAAATGGGACGCATGGGGCACATGGGACATATGCGGAAAACTGAACCCCGGGAAGACAGCCCCGCGCAAAGGGGCCCCTGGTGCGCACCGGGCAATTTTGAAAAAAACAGACAAATCATATTTATCGGATTTGACAGAACCCCTTTTATAGAGGCCCGGCAGCAGGATCTGCGAAATACGGCGATCATCTCCTCGGTATTGCTGGTGCTGGGCTTTGCCGGCTTTATGAGCATTTTTGCCGTGCAGAATTACCGGGCGACCCGCCGCCGGCTGCAGGATACCAGCGCCATTGCAGATGAAGTCGTGGCCAGCCTGCCGGTGGGACTGATGGTAATGGATGGCGCCGGCAGGATCATTATGCAGAACCCGGCCGCAGAATCCATCTCGGGCCTGGCGGCAAACCAGGTCAGGGGCATGCAGGCCGCCAGTATACTGCCGGAAAATATGGCGGAGCTGATCTCTGCGGATGAATCCGGGGGACGCGTGATTGAAAGGGAAATGGAATGCCGGTTCGGAAAAACCGAGCCTGTCCCCTTAAGCGTGAGCGCAGCCCGGATTGTAAACGAGGATGGGGTGTTTATCGGCAGCCTGGTCATTTTCCGGGATCTCACTGAAATCAAGGCCCTGCAGGAAGCCATGCAGCGCAAGGAAAAACTGGCGGCCGTCGGCGACCTGGCCGCAGGCATTGCCCATGAAATCCGCAATCCGCTGAGCTCGGTAAAGGGCATGGCCACGTATTTTAAAAATAAATCCGCAAATGATTCCGAGGCCAGAGCAGCCGCAGAAGTCATGGTGCAGGAAACCGACCGGTTAAACCGGGTGATCAGCGAACTGCTGGAATTCGCCCGGCCTTCCCGGATTGATGCCCGTCCGACAGACATCAACACCGTACTGGACCACTCTGTGCGCCTGATTCGCCAGGATGCGGAAAATCAAAACATCCGCCTGGAAATCTTCAAGGGCGAAAACCTGCCGCTGGCAGACATTGATTCAGACCGCTTCATCCAGTGTCTGTTAAATCTCTACCTAAACGCGATCCAGGCCATGAAAAACGGTGGTACACTGGCCGTGCAAAGCAGCCCTTCGGCCGAAGGAGAAATTGTCATCCGGGTATCAGACACCGGCCCCGGAATTGCCCAGGAAAACCTCAGCCAGATTTTTGACCCCTATTTCACCACCAAATCCACCGGCACCGGGCTGGGTTTGGCAATTGTGCACAAGATCGTGGAAAACCACGAAGGACGCATTACCGTTAAAAGCACGACGGGAAAAGGCACGGTTTTTACCATTGTACTGCCCGCTTCCCGAAATCAGCAGGTAAAAGAGGCATAAATGATGAACGCGATGAACGGGGAAAACCAGTCCGGGATCCTGGTGGTGGATGACGATGCCGGGCATCGCGCCACGCTCCGGACCGTATTGAAAAGCTGGGGCCACCGCATCAGCGAGGCAGATGACGGTCAATCCGCGGTCAGCCAGGTAAAGGCCGCCCCCTTTGACCTGATCCTCATGGATGTACGCATGGCAGAAATGGGCGGCATCGAGGCACTAAAACAGATCAAGGCCTATAACCCCGCTATCCCGATTATCATCATGACCGCCTATTCCTCTGTGGAATCCGCGGTGGAGGCGATGAAAGCCGGGGCATACGATTATCTGACAAAACCGCTGGACTTTGATGAGCTCCGGCTGACCATTGAACGGGCCCTGGAGCATACCCGGCTGAAACACGAAAACCGGGACCTTAAGGCCCGCCTGAAAAACCTGGCAGACAGCCGGCAGATTGTTGCCGCCAGCGCGCAGATGAAAGGCCTGCTGGACATGGTGGCCACGATTTCGCCCTCGGAGGCCACGGTGCTGATCACCGGGGCAAGCGGCACAGGCAAGGAGCTCATCGCCCGGGCAGTTCATGCCAACAGCAGCCGAAGCAACGGACCGCTTGTTTCAGTGAACTGCGCCGCGCTAACCGAGTCTCTGCTGGAATCCGAACTGTTCGGCCATGAAAAAGGCGCCTTCACCGGCGCAGACAGGCGCCGGGAGGGAAGGTTTGTACAGGCCCACGGCGGGTCCCTGTTTCTCGACGAGGTAGGGGAGATGTCAATGGCCATGCAGGCCAAACTGCTGCGCGTGCTCCAGGAGGGCGAACTCCAGCGCGTTGGCGGGGATACCCCGATTGCCGTGGACGTGCGGGTTATTACCGCCACCAACAAGGATCTGGGCCAAATGGTGGCTGCGGGCAAATTTCGGGAGGACCTGTTTTACCGCTTAAACGTGGTAAACCTGCATGTTCCGCCGCTTTCCCAGCGCACAGACGACATTCCGGCGCTGGCACAGCATTTCATAAACCGGTATGCCGAACGCAACCGCAAGCAGATCAAAGGCTTTACCCCGCAGGCCATGGACAATCTGCTCAAATACCCGTGGCCCGGCAATGCCCGGGAGTTGGAAAACGTGGTGGAACGGGCGGTAATCCTGTCGCCCGGCGAATACGTCACGGAAAAGGACCTGCCTTTAAACATTTCACAAACCGCGGCAAAAACCGAGCCCGGGCCATCTGAACGCCCCGGGCAACCGGGCGGTTCCGGCTCTCTTGACGAAATGGAAAAATCGGCCATCACCGGCGCCCTTGAGCGCGCCGGGGGCAACAAAAGCGAAGCCGCGCGCCTGCTGGGCATCACCCGCCGCACCTTGTACAACAAACTTGATAAATACAACATCGCGTAAAGGAGGGGCCATGATTATTGACATGCATTACCACATCGATGAGCCCATGGAACCCATGGACCGACTGATTGCCCAGATGGATCAGCACGGCATTGACCGGATCGCCCTGATTGCGCCCATGGTCGACCCCTTCCACGTAGAAGGCGCGGCTGCAAAACTGGCCGCCCTTGGACCGGAAAAATGCATGTACGGCACGGACGGGCCGTTCGGATACCCGGCAGCAGACGGCAAATACGACCACGGGGCGATTCTCTCCGAAATCCGGCAATTTCCGATATCATTTGCGGATCAGGAAAAAATCACCGGCAAAAACTTAATGGCGGCAGCCGGGATTTAAGCCCCCTGCCCCGGCCCACCGGCACCGGCCCTGGAAAAGCCATGGACTTGATTCTCCGCGGCGTTCACCTTATCGCCGCCGATATCCCCGGAAAAAAGGGCCATGCCCTTTTTCATGGCGCAGAAATCGCCGCACATGGTGCAGGTTTCCGCTTTTTCAGGAGCCCTTGAATTCCGGA
>JAIPES010000036.1 GCA_021737045.1 Desulfobacteraceae bacterium
GCCATGATCTGCATATCCACGGCTATCACAACCATGCGGAAAAATTCGGGGACCTGGCGGTATATGGCGCGGATGCCGCAGGCATCCGGGATCTTTGCTACCAGCGCCCGGAACTCAAAAAACAGATTCATCCGGCATTTACCACCATTGCCGCAGAAGCCGTGTGGGCGGTAAAACACGAAATGGCCCGCACCGTGGAGGATTTTCTGGCCCGCCGGACCCGTGCCCTGCTGCTGGATGCCAGGGCCAGCATGGAGGCTGCAGAAGAAACGGCCCGGCTCATGGCAGGGGAACTGGGACAGGATGAAAACTGGATCCGCCGGGAAATTGAATCCTATCAAAGCCTGGCCAGGGGCTATTTTCTGTAAGACAGCCGGCCCACCAGAAACCCGTCTATGAGCAGGGAAACCAGGTGGTGGAGCACGCAGACCATCAACGCCAGGGCAAACTGGCCAAAAAGGGTCACCTGCAAAATAATGGACAGCGGCAGGGTTTTCTGGCTGCCCATGAACAACACTGCCTCCATTCGCCCCCGGGGCACGGAAAACACCCGCACCATCAGATAGGCGCATCCCAGCAGTACGCAGTGAAAAATCGCCACAACCCCGGCCATGGAAACCATGCCCCCAAGATCCCCGGAAAGCACCGGCCGGGCCTGGGACACGCCCATCCAGACAATGCACAGGATCAGACACTGGTTGATGAGCTGAAACCGGCCTGCGGCTGCGGCAAGGCGGGAAAAAGCCCGGGCTTTGACCGCCAGGCCCATGCACAGGGGCACCAGTACATATAAGCCGATCTTGATCATCACCCCTGTGCGGTCAAAATCCACCTGCGTGGAAATATCGGTGAGCCGGAGCAAAAGCGGCAGCGTGAAAGGAATGGTAAACATGCACAGCACATTGGCCAGGATGGTGATAAACAGGGCGTGGGCCGGATTTCCGCCGGAAGCCCCGCTCATGACCACTCCGCTGCTCAGGGTGGTGGGCATGACCGACACCAGAAAAAGCCCGATAATCACGCCTGTCTGAAGCGGGGCCAGGGACGCCAGCGCGGCTATAGCCGGGGCAAACCCGAAAATCAGGACCAGGGCCATTGCCGTGCCGGACACATCCCGCAGACCGGCCCGGATCTGTCCGGGATCCAGAACAATCCCGGAGAAGAAAAAAACAAGAAAAATCACCACATCCGGGCCGTGATTGCGCTTTAACACCAGGCCGGCATCTGCCAGCAGACCGGTGGGATCGACCATGGTTGCGGCAAACACCGTTGCCAACCCGATTAAAAACCAATATTTTTTGACAATTTTCAACACCGCCGGCCTCCTTATCTCCTTATTACCCGCCCAATTGCCGGATTTTTTTATTGCATGCAGGGCCTTATTCTGGTTAGATGAACAAATTTTGGAACATAGCAGATTCTGTGATTCAATGCCAGATCATAACATCCGGCAAGTCATTGTTGACGCACTCGTAAAAAGTCGATTTTCAGATGGCGCCGTAAAAAGTTCAAGATCAAGGCTTGCGCGATTTCGAAGAATGCAGCGTACTTATCAGTACGTGAAATTCTGAGAAATCGCGCGTAACGCAGATATTGGACTTTTTGCGGTGCCATCATTGTTCATCAATTGTAAAATGCATGTTTTCCCGCCATTGTTTTATAATCGATAAAGGCCTTTTCCATGCAGCTCAAACGCATTGACATCTATGGGTTCAAGTCGTTTGCCGAAAGATGCACCATTGTCTTTCCGCCCGGCATATCCGCGGTGGTGGGCCCCAACGGCTGCGGCAAAAGCAACATCATTGATGCCATCAAATGGGTCATGGGCGAGCAAAGTGTGAAGCAACTGCGGGGCAAATCCATGGGGGACGTGATTTTCTCCGGCACGGACAAAAAAGCCGCCGTGAACATGGCAGAAGTGTCGCTGACGCTCAGCGGCATGTCCGAACAGGCCCCGGCTTCTGTCAGCGCCTATGAAGAGATCATGGTCACCCGCCGGCTTTACCGTTCAGGCGAAAGCCGGTACATGATCAACAAGCAGCCCTGCCGGTTAAAAGACATCAGTGATATTTTTCTTCGTTCCGGCATGGGGGCCCGGTCATGCGCCATTATCCAGCAGGGAAACATCGGGGCCATAACAGATGCCACCGCAGAGGAGCGGCGGACCTTTATCGAAGAAGCCGCCGGGGTCATGCGCTACAAAACCCGGCGTCAGGAAGCCCTGGTCCGGGTCAAATCCACACGCCAGAATCTGGACCGGATCAACGACATTCTCGACGAAATCGGAAAACAGCTTGAAGTCCTTGAGCAGGAAGCAGAAACGGCCCGGCAGTACAATGCGCGCATGGACGGGCTCAAGCGCGCGGACATGCTCATCTCGGTGTATTATTATGAACAATACGAGCGCCGGATCAACGAAAACCGGCAACTGCTCCAACGCCTTAAGGAAAAGGACGAACTCAACACCGAAAGCCTTGAACAGCTAAATGCCGCCCTGCAGGAAATCGAAGCCCGGCGCACACATGAAGAAAAAGCCCTTTCCGGGCTGCGCAACCAAAAAACCGACCTGCAGCGCAGCATTGATCAGACAGAAAGCCGGCTGCAACACCTTGAGGATGAACAATCCCGGCTGACCCGGGAATTGTCCCAATTGCAGGAATCCCTGGAAAAAACCCGCCACAAGAATCAACAGATCGAAACCGAAATCCGGCAGGCCGAGGAAAAAGCACAGTCTCTGGAATCAGAAATTCAGGAACTGCAATCCAGCCTGGCCCGGCAGGAATCCGCATCTGACGATGATAAACAGCAGCTTGCGGAGTTAAAACAGCAACTGGAAACCCATAAAAAAAACCAGTCCCGGCTGTCGGCCCGGCAGGCAAAATACAACAATGTTTACAGCACCGCGCTTTCCAACAAGGAACAGATCAAACGGCGCCTCAAGCAGGCGGAAAAGGAAAAAAACGAAACCGCCGATCAGATTGCCGAACTTGCGGAAACCGAAGCCGATCAGCAGCAGCGCCAGGATGCCCTCAATCAGGAAAAAACCCGGCTGGAAAGCGAAATCAGCTCCTGCCGCGAATTGTTAAAAGAGCAAAGCCAACAGCTCCACGCCCAGATCAAAACCGTCAATGAGCTGCAGCAGAGCCGGGCGCAAATCAAATCCCAGCTCGGGGTGCTCAAGCGGATGGAATCCAACTTTGAATGGTACAAGGACGGGGTTCGGGCGATCATGCAGGCCCGGCAAACCCAGGCCGGTAAAATCGGATTTGACCCCTCGGAATGCCTGGATATCGTGGGCAACCTCATTGAACCGGATCCCGGATATGAACCAGCCGCAGAAGCCGCCCTTGGCGAAGCCCTGCAATACATCGTGGTCAAGGCCGCGGAATCCGGTATCCGGGCCATTGACTTTCTGAAAAACCAGAAGGCCGGCAGAAGCGGTTTTATTTTCCTGGAGCCCGGGCGGCAACACCCTGAAAACCCGGAAAAAAACCCGGACACAGCCCCACACC
Source organism: Desulfobacteraceae bacterium (assembly GCA_021737045.1). GTDB lineage: Bacteria > Desulfobacterota > Desulfobacteria > Desulfobacterales > Desulfosalsimonadaceae > Desulfosalsimonas. The sequence continues at coordinate 3,513 of JAIPES010000036.1, forward strand.
AGGCCCCAAAGGTCACCCGCCTTCAGGACCATGTCCGCACACGGCCGGGATTTGAACCTGTTGTCCATTCTCTGCTTTCCGGCGTGGGCGTCTGTGACGACCTGCAAACCGCCCGTTCATTGATAGACCCGCAAAAGGGATTTCGTATTCTGGTCACACGGGACGGGGACATGGCGGCTGCCCCCGGCATGGTTGTCGGCGGCAGCAAGGACCGGCTTGCCGGGATTCTGGAAAAAAAACAGGAAATCCGGCAATTGGAACAAAACCTGGCCGATACAAACCAGCAACTGGATTCAGCCAAAGGTGTTCAGGAAAACCTGGAAAAGTCCGTCCGGGGCCATGAAAATGATCTGGCCCGGCTCACTGAGGCCAGTCACAAGTACCAGACAAACCTGGTGGAAGTGGACAAGGAGCTATACAAGACAGGCGAATCCCTGCGTCAGGCCCGCCGCCGGCTCGAGGTGGCCACCCTGGAACAGCAGCGCCTGGAAGGCGAAAAGCAAGATATCCGCCAGGAACTGGCCGAGCACGACAACATTCTTGCGGAAATCGACCAGCAGATGAGCGATCTGGAATCCGGAATCCGGGATACAGAGACGCAAATCCGGGAGTTGGAGGAACAAATCCGGGTTCAGCAAAACGCCCGAATGGATATCAAGCTTAAAGTCACCCGGCGTTCTGCCGAGTTGGAAAACGCGCAAAGCACGGTGTCCCGGCTCAAAAGCTTCAGGGAGGAAAACACCAACCGGATTTCCGAAATTCAGCAGGAAATGGATCACAAGCAGCAGCAGGCCGATCAGGCCGCCGGGCAGATTCAGGAGGGGCAAAAACAGCTCAAAAACCACAAACAGGAAATGGCGGGCCTGCAGGAAGACCTCCGGACCCGGCAGTCCGACTACCAGTCCCTGGTGGGCCGGCAAAAAAAAACCGATGCCACCATCTCCGGCACCCAGAGTGAATTGGAAGAGATCCGCAAAAAAATCCACCAGATCGAACTCGACCTGTCAGGACTCCACATCAACCAGGAAAACCTGGTCAACCGGTTTCTGGAAAAATACGCAGACTCCTTTGAGCAGGTGCGCACCGCATACCGGGATCAGGTACTGGCTGCGGATTTCTCCATTGAAAAAACCGAAAAAACCCGAACAGACACCAGGGAGAAAATCAATGCCATGGGCGAGGTCAACCTCGGTGCCATCGAGGCCTATGAATCCCGGAAACAGCGCTATGATTTTCTGGCCGGACACCGCGATGACCTCATGGAGGCCCTGGGAGATCTGGAAAACGTGATCCGAAAAATCAACCGGATCACCAGAAAACTTTTTCTGGAAACTTTTGAAGCGATCAACCGGCAGTTTTCCGGTTTGTTTCCCAGGCTGTTTAACGGCGGGGCGGCCTGGCTGGAACTCACCGAGCCGGACAAGCCAATGGAAACCGGCGTTGAGCTGATGATCCACCCGCCCGGCAAAAAGGTTACCCGCCTGAGCCTGCTTTCCGGAGGAGAAAAGGCCCTGTCTGCCATTGCCTTTATTTTTTCCATATTTTTTCTCAATCCCGCGGCCTTCTGCCTGCTCGATGAAATCGACGCCCCGCTCGATGACGTCAATGTGGAACGTTTCAACGAGCTGCTGAAAATCATCGGTGAAAACACCCAGATCATCATGATATCGCACAACAAAAAGACGATGGAATTCTCGGACATTCTTTTCGGGGTGACCATGGCCGGCAGCGGGGTGTCCCGGGTCATATCGGTAAACGTAGAGCAGGCACTGCAAATCAGCAAACAAAACACCCACGGCAACCACAACAAAGGAAGCGATCATGCTGCAGCACTTAACTGACTTCTGCCGGCGCTTTTATGAATCCCTGCAGGCCACGGGCTGGTATAAGGAAATCATCGGCGCCGGGCTTGCCCTTCTGCTTTTGATCCTGCTCATTGACATCATCCGGCGGCGAAAAAAAGCGGAAAAATGGCCTGCCGTAGAAACCCGGGCGGACCCGGCCCAAACCGAAGAAACCATGCCCGGTCAACCGGCGGACTTCCACGAAATACCCGAACCCGAGCCCGAACAGGAAATTGAACAACCCGGTCCGGGCGGCGCCGAAACACAACCCCCGCCGGCCGCCGAACCGGTCGCCCCGGAGCCGGCAAGGCTGATGGACCGGCTTAAAACCGGCCTCGGCAAAACCCGAAAATCCCTTGCCGGCCGGCTGGAGCAGGCCTTTGCCGATAAAAGCGTTCTTGGCCGGCAAAACATGGAGGAAATCGAAGAAGCCCTGATTACCGCTGATGTGGGCATGGACACAACAATGAAACTCATTGGCAAAATCGAGGCCAATGCCGCTCAAATTTCCGGCCCTGAGCAACTCCGGGCCTTTTTAAAGCAGGAAATGCGAAAAGTCTTTGAAAACGTCCCGCAGCCGGCACCGGCAACGGAAACGCCCCATGTGGTTATGGTGGTGGGTGTCAACGGCGTGGGCAAAACCACCACCATCGGCAAACTGGCCTTTCAATACCGCTGCCAGGGAGCCGGCGTGCTCATCGGCGCGGCAGACACGTTCCGGGCTGCGGCTGTGGAACAGCTCACCATCTGGGCCCAACGGGCAGATGCGGCCATCGTGTCCCACAGGGAAAACGCAGACCCGGCAGCCGTAGCCTTTGACACGGTGGAAGCCGGCATTTCCAGGGGCATTGACCGGGTAATCATTGACACCGCCGGCCGGCTGCACACCAAGGTCAACCTCATGGAGCAATTAAAAAAGATCAAACGCAGCATCGACAAAAAACTGCCCGGCGCCCCCCATGAGATCCTGCTGGTCCTGGATGCCACCACCGGGCAAAACGCACTGGCCCAGGCCAAAATGTTTCATGAAGGCATCGGAGTTACAGGTTTGATTCTCACCAAGCTCGACGGCACTGCCAGAGGCGGCATCGTGGTGGGCATCTGTGATGCCATGAAGCTTCCGATTCACTACATCGGGGTGGGAGAAGCCATGGAAGACCTGCAGCCATTTGATCCCAAAGCCTTTATTGACGCGCTTTTCTAGAAGGACAAATTGCTTTTTCGGCATTGCTCATTCGGGGGCGCCCGCATGGTGGGCAGATACATTTTTGGAAAAGGGTGCACAGGGATGAAACAAGAATCCGGACTTTGATGGTTTTCCAAATACAGTACAGATAAGGCCTGCCGGATAAATTTTTTTGAAAAAATTTATGAAAACCGCATTTTATGTATTGACAAGTAAAAAAACCTCTTTTAAGTTGTCATAAAATCAGGGCTTTTTGATAAACCGCAACAAAAGAGGGAGGGAAAGTCATGACAAAAGCAGAACTGGTTGAAAAGATGGCAAAGGATGCGGGCATCTCCAAGGTTGCCGCCACCGCAGCACTCAATTCCTTCATGGACGGCGTGTCCAAGTCATTGAAGAAAAAAGACGGGAAGGTCACGCTGGTGGGTTTTGGCACATTCCAGAAAGTCCGGCGCAAGGCCAGAACCGGCAGAAATCCCCAGACCGGTGCACCCATCAAGATCAAGGCCCGCAACGTGGTCAAGTTCAAACCCGGCAAGCAGCTGCGGGAAACGGTTTAGTTTACGCAGTCACAAAAATTTTTTCGATTTCCGGTATTAAAAGGGCGGTATCCCTGATTGTGGGAACCGCCTTTTTTATATGCCCCTAATGGGTATAGCGGATGGTAAAATCCGAATGCTCGCCGGTATAGGACTTTTCCTCCACGTCCACATCTGTCACCGAGGCTGCGGGCGGACCCTGGCGGCACCAGTTGAGCATGTTGTCCACATTTTTGGCCTCGCCTTCAAACACGGCCTCCACCGTACCGTCAGCCCGGTTTCTCACCCAGCCGTTGACCTTGTGCTCCTCTGCGGCCCGGGCGGTTTCCATTCTGTAACAAACCCCCTGGACCTTACCCTTTATCACCGCACGCACAGCCTTTTTTTCTGCCATATTCGCAATCACTCCTTTCCCGGACAATATTTCCTTTATAAAAAATGATGCAGTCGTAAAAAGCTTTTTACCGCGCCCGCTGTTTGTAAGGAAGAAAGTCCTAAAACTGGCATAATCGCCAACCAATAAAAAAATAACTTTTTGATTTTACTTAACACTTAATCACTTAAAACTTAACACTGCCTGTAAAAAAGACTTTTTACAGGCTTATTAAAAAATAATGCATTGTCATAAATGGTTCAACCCCGGGTGCAGTGCCATGCCCTGCCGAAGTTGACTGCATAGACAGCAGTCAATTTATCCGGCGTCCCGGATCAATGCCTGAAATTCCGCCTCGTCAAGAACGGTGACACCCAGCTGCCGGGCTTTTTCCAGCTTGGAGCCGGAAGCCTCGCCGGCCACCACAAAATCGGTTTTGCCGCTGACCGAACCCGAAACCCGACCGCCGGCCGATTCGATTCTTTGCCTGGCCTGATTGCGGGTCATGGATGACAAGGTGCCGGTGAGCACAAAGGTTTTGCCTTCCAGGGGGCGGTTTGCGGTTTTGCCGGAATCCTGCTTTTCAGACACAATCTCAACGCCCAGTTCCTGAAGGGTCCGGATGATCTCAAGATTTTCCGCACGGCTGAAAAACTCGGTGATGCTGGCAGCCGCCACCGGCCCGAGACCATCAATGGCCTCAAGCTCCCGGGAGTCCGCAGAGGCCAGCGCTTCAATGGTTTCATACCGGGCCGCCAGCAGCCTGGCCCCGTACTCGCCGACGTGCCGGATGCCCAGGGCATAGACAAAACGCGAAAAAGCAATCCGCCGGCTTTGGGCGATGGCATCCACAAGATTTTGAGCGGACTTAGGCCCCATGCGGTCAAGCGCCTCCAGGATTTTGACATCCAGGCGGAAAATATCGGCAATGGATCCGATCACCTGCCGGTCCACTAGCTGGTCAATGAGCTTTTTGCCCAGCCCGTCAATATCAAAGGCGCCTTTGGCGGCAAAATGCCGGATATTGCCCTTGAGCTGGGCCGGGCAGTTGCGGTTGATACACCGGGTGACAGCCTCGTCTTCGAGCCGGACGGCCCTGGCTCCGCATACCGGGCAGGACTCCGGCATTTCAAATGGTTTTTCCTCCCCTGTACGCCACGAATCAATCACCTTGACGATTTCCGGAATCACATCACCTGCGCGCTGAACCAGGACACGATCCCCGATGCGCACGTCCTTTTTGGCCACCTCGTCTTCGTTGTGAAGAGTTGCCCGGCTCACGGTCACCCCGCCGATGCTTACCGGGTCGAGCAGGGCCACCGGTGTCAGGGCCCCGGTGCGGCCCACCTGGACGATAATATCGGCTACCCGGGTTTGTTCCTGCAGGGCGGCAAATTTGATGGCCACGGCCCACCTCGGGCTCCGGGAGGTGGTGCCCAGCTGCTGCTGGAGTGCATAGGAATCCACTTTGACCACCAAACCATCGATCTCATAGGACAGATCCGCGCGCATGGCGTCAAGCTCGTGAAAAAACCCAACAGCCCGGTCTGCGTCAAGGCCGCAGCGCACCAATGAATTGACGGGAAAACCCAGTCTTTCAAGAAGCTCCAGTGCCTGGCAGTGGCCGGTCAAATCCGGGCCCTGCACCCGGCCGATGCCGTAGACAAAAATCTTCAGCGGTCGTTTGGCGGTAATCTTTGAATCCAGCTGCCGCAAAGATCCGGCAGAAGCATTTCTCGGGTTGGCAAACAGGGGAAGATCATTTTCCAGGCGCCACTGGTTAAGGGCTTTGAAATCAACAGTTTCCATATAGACCTCCCCGCGGACTTCCAGCAGGGATGGGACGGAAGCCCCGTTTTTCTCCTCCAGGCGCAGGGGGACTTCCGTGATTGTGCGCACATTGGGGGTAATAAGCTCGCCGGTATAGCCATCACCGCGGGTGGAAGCGGTTTCCAGAACCCCGCTGCGGTAGACCAGCTCCACAGCCACTCCGTCCACCTTGGGCTCCACTGTATAGCGTACCGGCGCATCGGTTTTCAGCCCCCTGCGGATACGCCGGTCAAAGGCAAGGATATCATCTGCGGAAAAGCCCTTGTCCAGGCTGAGCATGGCAACGGAATGGGCAATGGTCTCAAATTTTTCAAGGGGGGCGGAGCCCACCCGAACGGTGGGGGAATCCGGTGCGGCCAGTTCCGGCCAGTTGGATTCGATCTCCAGGAGTTCCTGCATGAGCCGGTCGTAGCGGGCATCTGAAATCTCGGGATCATCAAGCACAAAATACCGATAATTGTGGTGCCGTAGCTGCTCGCGCAGCTGCTGTGCGCGTTTGCGGACGGAATCATCAGGTGTGGGGCCCATCAAATGCCTCGCTTCAGCGGCGTATCAGTCCAGGGGGTTGACGTGTTCGGTGAGCTCGTCTTTGACCTCATCGATAATGTCATAGAGCCACATGAGGTCCTCCATGCTCAGGCGGCCGGCCTTGGCCGGGGCCCGGTCGGTGCCGTCCTTTTTTTTCAGTATGCGCGGACCGATTTGCACCTTGGGCTCGCCTTCACCGTACTGGTTGATGGAAACAATAAGCCCGGTTTCTTCGTTTTGCCATTTCTTGAGCACTTTGTCCTTTTCCGGATCATATCCTGCCATGCCAATGCCTCCTTACACATATTGCCGCTACAGGTGAATCAACCACACCTGCGGTTTTTTTGTTTAAGTGAAACGCTCACAATTGATTGTTTCGTAAAAAGTAAGTTTTTAGATGGCGCCGTAAAAAGTTCAAGATCAAGGCTTGCGCAATTTCGAAGAATGCAGCGTACTTATCCGTACGTGAAATTCTGAGAAATTGCGCGTAACGCAGATATTGAACTTTTTACGGTGCCATCACAATTCAGGTGGAAATTTTTGAAAAATCCGCAAGCCGGGCAAACAAGTCTGAAATCCGCTGCAGCAGGGCCAGGCGATTTTTGCGCACTTCCGGATTTTCGTCCATGACCAGAACCGTATCAAAAAACGCATCCACCCGGGGCTTTAATCCTGCGATCCGGGCAAAGGCCGCGTCCATGTCCTTTTGGGCCAAAAGCCGGGACACGGTTTTTTCCGCTTCCAGCAAAGCCTCATGCAGGGCGGTTTCAGCCGGGTCGGCAAACATCTGTACCCAAATCTCAGAACCGGTTGTATCCGCAGAATCGGCCTTGCGGATGATGTTGACCACCCGCTTAAATGCCACGGCCAGGGATTGGAAATCCGGTTCGGATTTTAACCGCTGCAGGGCGGCTGCCCGCTGCCGCACATCAGTGACCCGGTCTGCGGACACCGATATCACAGCTGCTGCCAGATCCCGGGCAATATGAGCGTCTTCGAGCAAAAAAGCCATGCGGTTTTCCATGAAACGGCAGACTTCCGCTGTTTTGGTTTCCAGTTGTTCCCCGGCGGCCCCGAGCATTTCCAGGGCGTAGCCAACGGCTTCAGACAGGCTGAAATCCAGATCCTGGTCCATGGCGGTCTGGATAATGCCGATGGCCTGACGGCGCAGGGCATAGGGGTCCGAGGCACCTGTGGGCACCAGCCCCAGGTAAAAACAGCCGCAAATGGTGTCCATCTTGTCTGCGATGGATAGCACTGCACCGGTCATGGCAGAGGGCAGCACGCCGCCGGAACATGTTGGCCGGTAATGCTGCTCAATGGCTTCTCCCACTGGCTCTGCCTCCCCTGCCCGCCTGGCGTAGATCCGCCCCATGATCCCCTGGAGTTTTGGAAACTCATTGACCACGTGGCTGACCAGGTCGGCCTTGCACAAAAATGCCGCCCGGTCCACGTGGGCCAGGCCCTTTGCATCCAGGCCCAGGCGGCTGCCAAGCAGATTGGCAAGCTTGCGGATGCGCATGGTCTTGTCATAGACTGAGCCCAGCTCGGCCTGGAATATCACGGATTTTAACCGCTCCACCATGCTTTCCGGAGAAGTTTTTAAATCTGCGTGGAAAAAAAACCGGGCGTCTTCCAGCCGCGCCCTGAGCACCCGTTCATGGCCTGCAGCCACCACTAGCATGTCCCGGGCCACGTTGTTGTTGACGGCAATAAAATGGGGCATGATTTCATCATTTGCGTTGACCACTGCAAAATAGCGCTGGTGCTCCCGCATGGCGGTTACCAGCACCTGTCTGGGAAGCTCTAAGAATTTTTCATCAAAATGGCCCAGCACCACTTCCGGATATTCCACCAAATGGGTGTTTTCCTCCACCAGTTCCATATCTTCAACGATCCGGCCGCCTGCCGGCTTTACCGCCCGGGCCATGCGCGTTTGCATTTCCGCGCGCCGCTGATCCATATCCGCCATCACCCAGGCCCCGGCCAGGGCATCGACGTATTGTTCCGCGGATTGAAGGCGGATCTTACCGGGTTTTAAAAACCGGTGGCCAAAGGTGTGCCGACCGCTTTTCACACCTGCAAAAGACACGGACACAGCGCGCTCTCCAAGCAGCACCACCAGGCTGTGCACGGGCCGGGCAAAGGTCACGCGCAGATCCGCCCAGCGCATGGTCTTGGGAAACGGAATGGCCGTGATGATTTCGGGCAATATCTCTCTTAGCACCTCCGGGGTGGGCCGTCCGCGCTCGGTTTTGCGCGTGCAGAGATACCGGCCTTTTCCGGTTTCCTTGATCTCCAGTTTGTCAACAGACACACCGTTTTTTTCTGCAAACTTTTCAGCAGCCACTGTGGGCCTGCCGTTTTCATCAAAAGCCACCCGCTCGGGCGGGCCGGTCAATTCTGATACCACTGTCTGCTGACGGTCGGCCACATCCCGGACGTACACCGCAAGCCGCCTCGGAGTGCCGTAAACCCTGGCCTGGCCGCATGCAATCCGCAGATCCGTTAACCGGTCCACAAGCCGCCGGCAAAAGGCGTTTAAGGCAGGTACAATATAGCCGGCCGGAATTTCTTCGGTTCCGATTTCAACGAGCAAAGGTTTCATTTTTACACCTGTATGTTTCACTTGCTGGCTTTGAGCATGGGATATCCAAGGGCTTCGCGCTGCTTTAAATAAACCTCGGCGCACTTGCGGGCCAGATTGCGAATCCGGGCGATATAGCCGGTTCGCTCGGTAACGCTGATGGCCCCCCGGGCTTCGAGCAGATTAAACGTGTGGGAGCATTTCAGGCAGTATTCATAGGCCGGCAAAACCAGGTCCCGGGCGGCGGTGCGCTTTGATTCAGTCTCAAACCGGGCAAAGCATTTCTGCAGCATCTCCACATCCGCAATTTCAAAATTATAGGTGGACTGCTCGACTTCCTGCTGGTGGTCAATGTCGCCATAGGTCAGGGAATCGTTCCACCGCAGGTCATAGACATTGTCCACACCCTGCAGAAACATGCATATGCGCTCGACCCCGTAAGTGATTTCCACGGACACCGGGTGGACCTCGATACTGCCGGCCATCTGGAAATAGGTAAACTGGGTGATTTCCATGCCGTCGAGCCACACCTCCCAGCCCAGTCCCGAGGCCCCCAGGGTGGGCGATTCCCAGTCATCCTCAACAAACCGGATGTCATGGTCCATGGCATCGATGCCCAGGGCTTTTAAGCTCTGAAGGAACATATCCTGAACATTGGCCGGCGAGGGCTTGAGAAGGGCCTGGAACTGATAATAATGCTGGAGCCGGTAGGGATTGTCCCCATAGCGGCCGTCAGTGGGCCGGCGCGACGGCTGGGCATAGGCCACGTTCCAGGGCTCCGGTCCAAGGGCCCGAAGCAGGGTGGCCGGATGAAAGGTGCCCGCACCCACCTCCATGTCATAGGGCTGAACCAGCACGCAGCCCTTGCGGGCCCAAAAGCGCTGCAATGTCAGTATCACGTCTTGAAAATTCATTTTTATTTCCCGCTTGCCTGTGATTTGTTTCAAGCGTTAATATTGATGGCTTCGTAAAAAGTCTGATTTCAGATGGTGCCGTAAAAAGTTCAGGATTCCACATGGAGGCCTTGTGCAGCCACACGGGCTTCAAGGATGTCCCCGTCCGGCCGGGCGGACACAATTGCCTTCCATTGAGGCCTAAGCGAGGCAATGGCATCTGCCGGACCCAGCGCCCACAGACATCCCCCGCCGCCGGCACCGGCAAACCGGGCCCCGCAGTTTTGTTCTTCCGCAGCATCAATTAGCGCTGCGCCCACCTCATCGACCACATGAGGAGTGATCCTGCGCCGCAGTTCTGTCTCGCGGTTCATCCATCCGGCTGCACCCGCCATATCCCCACCGGCAAAGGCATCCACAAACTCCCGGGTGGCCGCAACGATCTGCTGCCACCAAGGCCGGTCATGTCCGTCAAGAAACCGGCAAATCCAAGTGCCGTTGATGTCTTTGGATTCATGGGGGACCCCGCAGTAGGCCACCAGAAGATTGGCGTTTATCTTTCCGGCATTTTCAGGCGGTATCAATACCTGCTGCCGCCATCCCGGCCGTCCCTTGTCAAGGGTCCAGTGCCAGGCATTGACCCCGCCGTATGCGGCAGCCAGCTGATCCTGCATGCCGCAGGGCACTCCGGCCAGCCCCTGCTCAATGCCGTGGGCCAGCAGGACCGCGGCTGAGCGGCCCGGAGCAGGCTCTTTCGTGCCGGCCCGGAGCCGGGACAGAGCCGCCACCAGGGCCACAGCTGCAACAGAAGAGCCGCCAAGGGCACTTCTGGGCGGAGAGGCCGAGTCAATGTCAATATGAATCCCGTCCATGCGAAAAAATGCGGCAATGGCAAAAATAAGCCCCAGCGGGTGAGAGAAAGGCGCCTTGTCGATGGAAAAGTCCGCTGTTTCAAACCCCCTGGAGCTCACCCGGATGCGGCCGGGCTCGGCAGCGCTGACCTGCACCCTTGTGCGCAGGTCCAGGGCGATGTTAAAGGTGCACGGCTGCAGGTGTGCCAATGGATAATACAGGCTGCTGATATCCAGGGTGCCCCCCAGGTCCACGCGACATGGCGCCGATACCGTCACCAGGGCTGATTTGCAATTTCCGGATGCATCTGTTGTCATGTATCTATGCTGTTTTGCCTGATATGCGTCACTGCCTGCGCATCTGCTGCAGCACCCGTAAACTGCGCGGCACCCGCCCCAGATGATAGGGCACAAAAGCCTCCATTGCCAAAAGCCCTTCTTTGACCGCAGACCCGGTCAGCCGCAGCCGCTGGACCGTGCGGATTTCGTTTTCCTGGATCCATGCCAGTTGTTTGACCGTTCCAGGAGAGATCCGAAGCCGGCCCCAGTTGCTGCCTGCGGCACATCCATTGCACACAATGCCGCCCTTTTCAAGATCAAAAAAAACAGAAGATCCCATCCGGTCCAGGGGTGTTTGACAGGCCACGCACCCGTCCATTCGGGGTGCCAGACCGGCTAAGGTCAGAAACCGCACCTGAAAAATAATGCTCATTTCCGCCGGAGCTGCCAGGTTTCTGTCCAGGCCCCGCAAGGCGTAATACAGCAGACGGTAAATTTTTGCCTGGGGCCGGTATTCCTCCAGCCACCCGCTCAACAGCTCCGCCCAGTAGCTTGCATACAGGGTCTTGACCACATCGTCTCGGATTTGGGCAAACGGGGTCTGCATGGCCGCTTCCTGCAAAACCGGCATGCCCCCGCGCTTAGGGCTTCGGCAAACCAGTTCCAGCACGGTAAAGGGCTCCAGAAGCCCGGAAAAGCGCTTTCTGCTCTTTTTGGCGTTTTTGGCAACAACTGGAATCCGGCCCTTTTCCCGGGAAAAAAACGTGATGATCAGGTCATGGTCGCCGTGATCAATGCGCCGCAGCAAAATCGCCGGAGTGGAAAAACCGGACATGTTTCATATTCCGAGCAAAATCGTGGCCAGCTGGAAATAAAAAAACACGCTGACAATATCAATGGCAGAGGTCACAAACGGTCCGGTGGCCACAGCCGGATCAACATTGATTCTGGCAAAAAGCATGGGCAGAAGTGAGCCGATCAGTGCGGCAACCGTCATGGAAGACAAAACCCCCATGGACACCGCCAGGCTAAAGCCGGCCACACTGTACTGAAACTGTGCCAGGCCCGCCAGCAGACACCCGTATACAACACCGAGAATCAGTCCCACGGCCAGTTCCTTGGACACCACCCGCCACAGGTCCTGGATATGGATCCGCCCTGTGGCAAGGCCGCGCACCACAATAGTGGAGGACTGAATGCCGACGTTTCCGCCCATTCCCATGATCACCGGAATAAATGCGGCCAGATAGGAGATTTCCTGGAGACTGGCCTCGAAATGACCGATCACAAAAATGGCCATCACCCCGCCCACACAGCTGGCAAACAGCCAGGGCAGCCGGATGCGGGTACTGCGGAACACGGACTTGGTTTCAACAAACTCCTCGCCCACACCGGCCATTTTTAAAATATCCTCCGTGGCCTCCTCCCGGAAAATATCAATGACGTCATCCACGGTCACAAGGCCCACCATGCGGTGCTCTTCATCGACCACCGGCACAGCCAGAAAATTATACCGGGCAACGATCTTGGCCACTTCCTCCTGGTCCATGTCCGTGGTCACGGAAATCACATCCTTGGACATGAAATTTTTCAAAGGGGTGTCAGGCTGGACAAGCACCAACTGACGAAGGGAACACACACCTGTGAGATGCTGGTCATCATCGATGACATAGATGTAAAACGGCATCTCAATGTCTTTGTATTCCTTGCTCTGGAGGGTGGAGACAACCTCGCCTGCGGTCATCTCCTCGGGCAGGGCGATGAAATCCGGGATCATAATCCCGCCGGCGGTATCATCGGGATACATCAGCAGGTTTTCAACGTCCTCATCGCCCTTTTTGCGGATATGGGCCAGCACGTCATCGGCCTGCTCGGCGGGCAGCAGCTTGATAAACGCGGCAGCATCATCTGAGGGCATCTGGTCGAGAATTTCAATGATATCGGAAACACTGACACCCTCGATTACCGACAATACAATGTCTTCGTCAAGCTCGCTTAAAATCTTTCCCTGCTGCTCGCGATCCTCGATCAGGGAAAACAGCTGCCGCTGATGGGAAGCGGACAAAGAAGAAAACACCATTGACAGGTCTGCTGCATGGATCCGGCTGATGATCTTTTTTAACCGCGCATGGGCCCCCCGGCGCAGCAGCCGCTTGATGGTTTCGATCAATATGTGGTTTCGCTCACTGGCCATTATCTGTTTCCATTGGATTGCGGCAGACGGATGCTCACGGATCGGCCTGGTTCGGAGCCGAGATTTACAATCCGGCCGTTAAAACGCAGCCGGACACCTGCGGCATTGCTGATCAGCAGCTCAAAACCGCTTTTGGCGGCCAGTTCCACGTGATCATTGGGATCCAGCCGGTATTTGGTATAAGGTTGATCATCAATGCGAACATTTAATGTAACTTCGTCAATCGCATCAATATCCAGCCGCTGGAGCCCTGACCGGCTTTTTTCAAGACCGGCGATGTTTTCTGGCATACCGGCTTTGTCATCTGCCAATCCTGACGGCTGCCGTTGGCTTTGTTCCGCAGGTGCCTGCTGGCTCTTCTGCTGCCGGGCCGGAGCCGAAACCGTACCGGATTCCATCCGCGAAAAAGCATACAAGGACAGCACCATAATCACGCCCAGTACGGCCAGGGCAATCATGCTCCGGGAAAAGGCCTTGCTCCCGGCTGCCAGGATCTCGCTTTCCCTGCGGAGGGCATCCTCATGGGCCTGGCGGTGAAGCTTGTAACGCTCGATGATGTCCTCGGGATCCACGCCGATTTCCCGGGCGTAAGCCCGCAACATACCCTTTGTATACACTTCTCCGGGCAGCTGTTGATGATCCTCGGCCTCGATATAGCGAAGCTGTCGGATAGACACGCAAATGGCGTCCGCCACGACTTCCGGGGCAATGCCCTGTTTTTCCCGAATGGTTTTTAAGTATCGGCCAAAGGATGCAGCATCGGTCCCTGACCTGTTTTCCATGTATGCACGGGTTGCCAAAGTCATTTATCCGCAGGGATCCTCAGGTTGACAAATTCGGGCCCCCTGCATTACCGAAAAATACGGATGTGAGCATTTTCCCGCAACGAGTCAAGCCAGGCCCTGTATTTTTCATTTACCTGCTCGTTGTAAAGCTTTTCTTCAATTTCGGCGGCAACCGATTCCAGGGGTTCAGACGGAGCTTCAACAATTTTTTCCACATAAAATATCTGAATTCCCTGTCGGGTTTCCACCGCGTCGGAAACCTCTCCCTCGTTTAAACCACCGATCACGGACCGAAGATCCCGGGCCAGGTCATGAATTGCAAATTCGCCAAGCTCCCCGCCCTCATCAGCATTGGGCCCTTGGGAATATTTTTCCGCCAGTGTTTCAAAAGAAACGCCCTCATCGAGTTGGTCCCGAATTTTCTTGATGCGCCGGCGGATTTCAGGATCATTGCTGTCCTTGTCCGTACCAGCCAACAGGATATTTCGAATTTTGTATCGGGGCTTGCCGCCGTATTTTTCCGGGTTTTCTTTATAATAGCGCTGAACGTCTTCGTCGGTGATGACAATGCTGGATTTGACCTTGCGATTGACCAGGCGGCTTCGAAGAATCTGGTGCCGGAGTTCGCTGCGATACTGTTCCATGCTCATTCCCTGCATTTCCAATGCCTGTCGCAGCTGCTCATCGGTATAATAATTTCGCTGCTTTACCTGCTCAATGGCGGCATCCACCTCGGCTTTTCCCACCTGTATCCCGGCCTCTTCAATCTGCTGATCTGCAAGGGTCTCGTTGATCAGTTCATCGATTAGCTGCATGCGCGCCTCATAGAGCTGCTCGCGCATCTGCTCTTCAGACAGGCCCCTGGATTCAAGCTGTTTTCTGACGGGCTCCAGTTGCCGATCAACTTCCCTGAGCCGGATGATATCATCGTTGACCACGGCCACAATGCGGTCCACCACCTCGGGCCGGGCACCTGCAAAAGGCACAAACGTCAGCAAAACACCCGCAACCGCAAAAAGCGCCCAAATATATTTCATCCGCAACAACCCCCTTTTGATACAAGAAAATTTTTAATTATTAACATATGTTGCAATTTCCATCAAGATTTTTTTGGCCTGATTCATCAGGCTGTTGATCCGGGTTTTGCCCATGGGCACGCACAGGACATGGTCCGGGGTGATTCGGTAGCGCCCTGGATCGGACTGGATAAGATCCATAAGCCCGTGCGGATTTTTCTGATGCATCCCGGAAAAGCTCAATGAGATGGTTTCCCAGGTCAGATCCAGGCGTCTGACTCCGGCCCGGACAGCCAGGATCCGCAGCATGATCTTGAGCAGCAGGTGAAGCGCCTCTGCAGGCGGCTTGCCGTAACGATCCGTTAGCTCCTCCCGGAAATCAGCCACCTCCTTTAAATCCGTCATCCGGGCCAGGCGTCGATAAGCTGCCAGCCGTTGATCAATATCGGCAATATAGGATTCCGGGATAAACACGGATACCGGGATATTGATTTCCGGCTCCAGGGACTCGGTGACCGCCTCGCCCTTGAGGCGGCCAACGGCCTCTTCCATGAGCTTTAAAAACATGTCATATCCCACCGCGGCAATGTGACCGGACTGGGAAACCCCCAGGGCCGCGCCTCCGCCCCGGATCTTTAGATCATTTAGCGCTATCTGAAACCCGGCTCCCAAATCACTGTGCTCCATGACCACCTTGAGCCGCTTTTGGGCATCCCGGGACAAAGCCGCCTCCCTGGGCACGATCATGTAGGCATAAGCCTGGGTGTCGGCCCGCCCCACCCGGCCCCGCAGCTGGTAGAGCTGGGCCAGGCCCATGCGGTCGGCCCGGTTGATGATCATTGTATTGGCGTTGGGAATGTCCAGGCCCGATTCCACAATGGTGGTGGAAACCAGCATATCAATGTCCTTGTTGATAAACCGGTACATGACCCGTTCAAGCGCATCTTCGCCAAGCCGCCCATGGGCCACGCCCATCCGGACCTCGGGCACCATTTCCGAAAGCCGCCGGGCCATGTTGTCAATGGTGCTGATGTTGTTGTGCACGAAAAAGATCTGCCCGCCCCTGGCCAGTTCACTGCGAATGGCTTCAGCAATGACCGCAGCGTCAAATTCGCTGATATAGGAAATAATGGGATGGCGTAGCTCCGGCGGGGTGGTGATCACACTGATATCGCGGACCCCGAGCATGGACATGTGCAACGTACGCGGAATGGGGGTTGCGGTCATGGACAGCACGTCTACGGAGGTGCGCATCTTTTTGAGCTTTTCCTTGTGGCGTACCCCAAAGCGCTGCTCCTCGTCAATGATAATCAGGCCCAAATCCTTGAAAGCCATGTCCTTTTGCAAAAGCCGGTGGGTGCCGATAACAACATCGACCCGACCCTGTTTGAGCCCCTCGACGATCTGTGCCTGCTGTTTTCGGGTGCGAAACCGGTTTAAGCTTTCCACGGAAACCGGGTAGCGCTCAAAGCGCTCGGAAAACGTCCGGAAATGCTGTTCCGCCAACAAAGTTGTAGGCACCAGCACGGCCACCTGCTTTCCGTCATTGACCGCCTTGAATGCCGCCCGCAGAGCCACCTCGGTCTTGCCGTAGCCCACATCCCCGCAAATCAGGCGGTCCATGGGAACATCGGATTCCATATCACTGATCACATCCGAGATGGCCTTTAGCTGATCCTCGGTTTCCTCATAGGGAAAGCCTGCTTCAAAGTCCTTATAATAAGAATCCGCCACCCCAAAGGCATATCCCTGCTGGACCTTTCGCCTGGCGTAAAGATCCAGCAAGTCCCCGGCAATTTTTTCCACCGACTTTTTGGCCTTGCTTTTCACCCTGGCCCAGGATGTGCCCCCGAGTTTGTCCACAACAGGCGCGACATCGTCAACCCCCATATATTTCTGAACAATATCCATGCGGTCAACCGGCACAAACAGCTTGTCGCCCCCCCGGTATTCCAGCACCAGAAAATCATTGGTCACCCCCTCCAGGGTGATTTTCTCCAGGCCCTGATACCGGCCGATGCCGTGATCCATGTGCACCACCAGATCCCCGGCATTGAGATCGGCAAAATCCAAAAATGCCGACTGCACGGTCTGCCGGGCGTCTTTTCGGCTTCGGGGCCGGACCCGGGTGCCAAAAATCTGCCGGTCCGTGACCAGGGCAAGGCGCTGATCATGCCAGACAAATCCCGAGGAAAGCCGGCCGATGCAGATGCCCGGTTTGGAGGAAAATGGCGGCATTTCGGAAAAATCCGATATGATCTGCGGCTGAATTTCATAGGCTTCGATCAAATCGAGCAGGCGACGTGCCTGGGATTTGCTGCGGCAGACCATCACGGTGGTATAACCCGCGTTGCAGTGCTGGTTAATCCACCCGGCCAGAGGCTTTAGGATCTGCTCGTCCCGGCGATGCCCCCCAAGGGCGGCCTCCAAATCGGAAAGGTCATCCACGGACAGATCAATGGGCTCGGCACCCGGGGTGCGGGCTTTTGCCGGAGAATAAATATCGATTTCCCGGAACAAAATCTGCTGATGCTTTTCCAGGCATGCCTTTGCCTCATCCCAGTCCTGGTAGATCTGTTCCGGGGACACGCACATCCGCTGATCCTGGCATGCGGAATCATAATTGCGGCCGGCCAGGTCCTGCTTGTCAACCGCGGCTTTTTCAATTGCGCCGGTGTCTGCAGCGACCACCAGGGCATTGGGTGGCATATAATCAAACACCGTGTCCAGTTCCCCGTAAATCAGGGGCAGCAGGCTCTCCACTCCGGCGAAAATGCCTTCCTCCCGGATCCGCTCGATAAATTCGGTTTCCGCGGATTTGGGCAAACCGGACGCCTGCCGCTGACTGCGGGTTCGTTCAATAATATGATGAAGCTGATGTTTGTGCAGCACCGCTTCCCTGGCCGGCAGAATGACAGCCTCTGGCAGGGATTGAAGCTTTCGCTGGCTGGATGCGGAAAACAGCCGAATGGACTCCACCGTATCACCGAATAACTCAATGCGAAGGGGATTTTCATACATGGGCGAAAAAACATCCACGATATCGCCGCGGACACTGTAGTCGCCAGGTTCCTCCACCATAGCGGCATGGGTGTAGCCCCCGGAAGTGAGCTTTTCCACGAGGCCATCGCGGTCGGTTTCCTCGTTGATCATGAGCAAATCCGCATAATCCGCCAGTTCCTGCCTGGGAATAATCCGCTGGAGAAGGGTTTCCACCGGTGCCACCACAAGGCCCGCATCCCTGTGTCCCGTGGCCAGTTGATACAGGATGCGGATCCTGCGGGCGGCAATCTCATTGTGATAGGACACCCGTTTAAAGGGCAGGATATTATACGGTGGAAAAACACAGGGCTCCGAACTGCCGGACCCCGCAAAAAAATTCAGATCCTGGGCAAAATTTTCCGCTTCCGCCATGCTGGCCGTCACCACAAACACGGTCCGCCTGGTGTGCCTTGCCAGACGCGAAACCAGGTATGCCCCCTCCCCCCCGGAGGCGCCGGTGCAGGTAAGGGTCCTGGTTCCGGCTGCAAGACGCCGGCCGATATCTTCAAAAATGCTGGATTGCTGCGCCCGCAGGGCGCTGATGGTTGTTTTTGACATTTTTTCCATTTATGAATAAAGGTTGAAGGCTTCGTAAAAAGTCTGATTTCAGATGGTGCCGTAAAAAGTTCAAGATCAAGGCTTGCGCAATTTCGAAGAATGCAGCATACTTAGCCGTACGTGAAATTCTGAGAAATTGCGCGTAACGCAGATATTGGACTTTTTACGGCGCCATCAAGGTTCATACTTGACTGAATTTATAAGTCCGTGGTAATAAAAAGTTTGTTTTGCCGACGTAGCTCAGCAGGTAGAGCAGCGCACTCGTAATGCGCAGGCCAGCGGTTCGACTCCGCTCGTCGGCTCCACATCAGACAGGGTTTCAGTTGGTTTCTGCTGAAACCTTTTTTATTTGCCGTGCAACTGACTTTGGATAACTAACATCACAAGCAACTGCCGGGCAAACCGAATTTTGCAATATAAAAACTTGCCGGAAAAAAATCAATTCCAACCAAAGACTTTTTATCCGGCCCCGGGCATTTTTGCTTTCCGCATAAGCCCGTAAAATGGATAAAACCCGGCGACAGTAAAGCAAAAATCGCTATAACCGCTTGACATATTATTCATATCGGTTTATTTAGAATAAAAACATGATCATTTCATACTTGAAATTCATTTGAGAATCATTTATCAACAGCCAATTGTCCAAGTAACCCGCAGCATCCGGAATCACACAGAAAAACAGGCTGGTTATGCAGCACCCGGATTTAAAACCAGATGATACAAAATCAGATGACCTGGAATTAAAAGAGGAGATTCAGGCCATTTCCGGCCGGATCAACCGTATTCTAAAAGAGGTAAAACAGCATTACTGCCTTGCCGAATCCGACGCACAACCTGAGACAGCAGATTCGGCAACCGCTGAAACAACCGTTTGTCACCCCAACCCAACGCCAGACCAGGAGGCATAATGGCACTGACCAAAAATAAAATTATCGAGCGGGTCAATGACCTGGGCTTTACCAAGAAAAAGTCCGTGGATATCGTGGAATCTTTGCTTGAAATCATTAAACGGAGCCTGGAAAATGATGAGGATGTACTGGTATCGGGCTTCGGAAAATTCTGCCTCAAACAAAAGGAAAGACGCCGGGGCCGCAATCCGGCAACCGGCGAGGATCTTTTGCTCAATCCCCGGAAGGTCGTAACCTTCAAGTGCTCCGGAAAGCTTCGGGAAAGAATTAATAAGGGGCGCTAACCCAGCAATTCAGCCGTCAATTTTTCTCCTCAGCTTTTTTTCTTCCGGCCAGGGCCCCAATCCCCCTCAGGGCCCTGGCTTGTTATTTGCCGCATAAATCTCAGGCATGCGTCACTCGATCCCATAAGTCTTCATTTTGCTAAGCAAAGACGGATGACTGATTTCCAGCAATCGTGCGGCCCGTGTTCGGTTTCCGCCTGTTTCAGCAAGGGCCTTTTGAATCAGAACCTGCTCCAGCGCCTGCCGCCCGGATTTCAGGGAAAATCCGGCTGTAATGGCATCCAGGCCGCTGTTTTTGTTTTCCGGCCGGCAAAGCCCGGCAAACAAGTCCTCGTCGAGTTCGGGGCCTTCGGCCAGGACAACGGCACGCTCGATCACATTTTCAAGCTCGCGCACATTGCCGGGCCAGCAATGCTGCATCAGCAACGACATGGCCCTGGCTGAAATACCGGTAATTTCTTTTTCAAACCTGGCCTGGTAGCGCTCAATGAAAAACTGCACCAGCGATGCGATGTCTTCGCTCCGCTCCACCAGGGGCGGCAAATGGATGGGCATTACATTGAGACGGTAAAACAGATCCTCCCGGAAATTGCCCTGCTCTGCCTGTTCTGCCAGATCCTTGGAAGTGGCCGCAACAATCCGGGTGTCAACGGTTTTTGAACGGGTGGTGCCCACCGGGCGGATCTGGCTGTCCTGCAGCACCCGCAGCAGTTTCACCTGCAGGGACATGGGAAGATCCCCGATTTCATCAAGAAACAAAGTCCCCCCGGAAGCCGCCTCGAACAAGCCCCTGTAATCCCGGTCCGCTCCTGTAAAAGCACCCTTTTTATGTCCAAACAACTCGCTTTCAAGCAGGTTTTCCGGAATCCCGGCGCAATTGACCGGAATAAAGGGTTGGCCGGCCCGCTTGCCGGCTGTATGAATCCCTCTGGCCATCAGTTCCTTGCCGGTTCCGCTTTGACCGGTGATCAACACCGTGATGTCATACTGGGCCACCCGCTGGCCAAGCTCAAACACAGCCTGCATGTTCCGGCTTTCGGCAATCATCTCTCCGAACTGCCGGGGCTGGGCAATGCGTTCAAGGCGGGATTTAAGCACACGATTTTCCCTTTTCAGGCTTTCCCGCTCCTCAGCTTTTTTGAGAGCCAGCAGGATTTCATCGGGCTTAAACGGTTTTGAGATATAATCGTAAGCCCCTTTTTTCATGGCTTCGACAGCCGTATCAATGGTGCCATAGGCTGACATCATGATCACGCTGGTTTCAGCGAGTTTGGAGCCGGCTGCCTCCAGAAAGGCCATACCGTCCATGCTCGGCATCCGGATATCACAGAAGATGTAATCATACGTGCCGGTTTCCAGAAGCTCGAGCGCAGCCCGGCCGTCTGCGGACGTATCCACGCAGTATCCGGCATCACCGAGCAATGCGCTTAACATATGGCGCATATTGGCTTCGTCATCAACGACAAGGATTCTTGTAGGGTCACAATTTCCATGGACAGAATTCATTGCTGCCACCCATTTTCACCTTTGTCTTTATTTTCCGCACGGTCCTGGCTTTCACCTGCGCCCGCAGCCAGCGGAAGCCGCAGCACCATTGCCGTTGCCCCGGGTTCTGGGCTGGCCACAGTTATGTCGCCGCCCGTCTGCTGGATGATCATATAACTCACCGATAAACCGAGTCCGGTGCCCTTACCAGGCTCCTTGGTGGTAAAAAACGGATCAAAGACCTGCTCAATATGCTGCGGATCAATGCCTGCGCCGTTATCCCGGATCTTTAATGCAATAAACCCGGCAGCCGGATCATGGGCCCTTCGAAGCCGGGTATCAAAAATGCAGCGGGTACTCAGACAGATCTCTCCGGCCCGGGCATTGCCTGACTGCCGGATGGAATCAGCCGCATTGATCATGAGATTGACCAAAACCTGGTGAAGCTGGTCGGCATCCGCATATATCCGGCTGTTTTCCGCATCCAGACAGTACTGAAAATCAATGTTGGAAAACAAGGGCTGACAGGCAAGCATATCCCCGACGTCATGGATCAGATCATGAAAGTCTATCAAATCCGGTTCGTTTCCGCATTTTCGGGAAAAATCCAGAAGTTGGCCAATAATGGTATGAACCCGCTGAATTTCCGATTCGGCCCGCTGAATATAATCCTTGCCGGTTTGATCCTCCGGTGCAACACAGCGGGTCTTGAGCAGCCCCAGATATCCGAGCACAATACCGATGGGATTGCCGATTTCATGGGCCAGGCCTGCGGAAAGACGGCCGATGGAAGCCAGTTTTTCAGCACGGACAATATCGTTTTTGGCTTCTTTTAATTGCTGGTTGGCCTGCTCCAGGGAGGCCAAAGACTGCTTGAGCCGCCTGCGGTCGCCTTCGATTCGCGAAAGCATCTGGTTGAGGGCGCCAGACAGCCGGCCGAACTCATCTTTCTGAACCTCGGAAAACCATTCCAGGGGTTCGGATGCCTGGTAGGCCTCGGTATTGCGGATCAACCGATCAATGGGCCGGGTCACCATGCGGGAAATCCGCCAGGCGCCAAAGGATACCAACAGAACAATATTAAAAAGCAGATAACCAAATGCCATTTTCTGGGTTGCGCGCATGGCGTCATAAACCGAAGAAAGGGGCACAACCGCGGTAACGACCCGGCCTGTTTCCGGAACAGGCCGGGAGATCAGGGCATATTGGCTTTTTGGACCGAGAACCCCCCAGATTCTGCCGCAAAAAACCATCTGCGGCTTTTGCCTGGAAACCGCCTGTTTGTGGGTGGCGCGAATGGTCTCTGAGAGCGGCTTAGGAAAGGTGCCATAAGTTTGAACTTCAGAATTACCGGCGCTTACAAGCATTGCTGAAATTCCCCCGGATTCCGGGCCGACGGTTTTCCAGCCGGCAGTTGCCCGAATGTTTTCTATCACCCCGGTTTTGGCCAGCTGTTTGATCCACACTCGGGCCAAAGCCACATGATGGTGAACCATTTTCTGCTCGGCAATCTGGAGAAACACAAAATCCGTAAGGCCTACTGCAAGAAACACCACAAAGGCGACATTGACGGCTATACCGGTTTTCAGGCTTTTTAAACGCACCGTGCAGATCCGGTTTTTGGGTGTCTGAAAAGTTGCATGAACCCGTTTGTACACCTTCGATATCCGTCAGAGACCAAAAGGATTCAAGCATAAATCCGAAGCACGAAATGCGAAACAATATCGAATCAACCAAACTCGAATTTTCAAAACACATTAGCACGTCACAGTTCGGGTTTTGAAGGTTTAATATTCG
>JAIPES010000002.1 GCA_021737045.1 Desulfobacteraceae bacterium
GGGAGCAAACCGCCACCGGGCCGGCATCATGCGAAAATTATAGAACCAGGCACGAACAGCAACTTTTTTGAAGTTACGTAGAAGTTTTCAGATATCGCCGTAATCATTGGATAAAGCTACAGACAAAGGAATTGAAACAATGACCCAATACCCAGTGCAGTTTGTGGGAGCCGGACCGGGTGATCCCGAACTGATAACCGTCAAGGGAAAGCACGCCCTGGAAACTGCCGATCTGGTGGTTTATGCCGGATCACTTGTCCCGGATGCGGTGCTTGCCTGGACCGGCAAGGATGCGCGCCTGGAAAACAGCGCAGAAATGGATCTGGAAACAATCGTGGAGATAATGGCACAGGCGCATTTCAACGGCAACCGGGTTGTGCGGCTGCACTCGGGTGATCCGTCCCTGTACGGAGCCATTGCAGAACAGCTCCGGATACTGGAACAAAAGGGCGTGCCTTGCCGCATCATCCCCGGGGTCACGGCAGCCTTTGCCGCTGCAGCCGCCCTGAAAGTCGAATACACCCTGCCGGAAATCAGCCAGAGCCTGATTTTAACGCGCATGCAGGGCCGCACCCCGGTACCGGAAAAGGAAAACCTGGCCTCCCTGGCCGCCCACCAGACCAGCATGGCCGTGTACCTGTCTGCAGGTCTTGCAGACAAACTCCAGGATGTGCTTGCGCCCAACTATGGCCCGGATGCCCCTGTTGCCGTTGTCTTCAGGGCTTCGCACGAGGATGAAAAGATCCTGTGGACAACGGCCGCAGACCTGGAAAAAAGCATGAAGGATGCCCGGATTTCCCACCAGGCCCTTGTCATTGCCGGCCCGGCCTTAGAGGCTCAGAAAAACCGGGATTTTTCCGCTTCCAATCTCTATGACAAAACCTTTACCCACGGATACCGCAAGGGCCATGGATCAAAATAACCAGAAACCCGCGGTGGCGGTTTGGGCTATCACGCCCAAAGGCGCAGGGATTGCACAGCGCATTGCCGCCAGCCTTGAAAACGTCACGGTCCTTGCGGGCAAAAGCGCAGGCAGCCCTGAAGACGCGCTTTTTTTTGACAGCCTGGCCGGTGCTGTGGAAAAACACTTCCGGTCCTATGACGCCCACGTGTTTGTCATGGCCACGGGCATTGCCGTGCGCATGATCGCCCCTCTGCTGAATTCCAAGCATGTTGATCCGGCCGTTGTCGCGGTTGACGAATCGGCCGGATTTGCCGTCAGCCTTGTTTCCGGGCATCTGGGCGGGGCAAACGCCTGGGCAAAAAAAATTGCGGCAATTACCGGGGCGTGTCCGGTAATCACCACGGCCACGGACCGCGCCGGGGTGCCGGCTGTGGATCTGCTGGCCAAACAACACGGCCTGCAGGCCGATAACCCGGAGGCGGTCAGGGCGGTGGGCATGGCCCTGATCTCAGGCCAAAAGCCCCTGCGCTATGATCCCTACCAGGTGCTGACCCCGGAGCTCGGCCAATGGACCCAGGATATCCGCACCCCGGATTTTGACGGCCAACCGGGCATATACGTCTGTCATCATTGCCCTGATTTGCCGGAAAACGTACTTGTGCTGCGTCCGGCGTCTCTGGCCGTGGGCGTGGGGCTAAACAGCGGCACTGAGGCCGGGCAGTTGTGTGAAGCCGTGTATTCGGCATTTAAACGCCACCGGCTTTCAGTGAAAAGCATCCGGGAATTTGCCACCATTTGCGAAAAAACCACTGAACCCGGACTCCGGGAAATGGCCCGGCATTTTGCCAGCCCGCTGACAGGCTACAGCCGGGCCCGGCTGGCTGAAATCAAGGACGTGCCCACACCGTCTGAAACAGTTGAAAAACACATGGGAGTCAAGAGCGTATGCGAAGCAGCAGCCATCAAAGCCGCCCGGTCCGGGCAGATTCTGGTGCCCAAACAAAAGACCAGAAACACCACAGTGGCAGTGGCGGCCCTGAACTTTTTATCCTAGGCATCGGGCCCGGCGGCCTGCAGCACATGTCTTTGCGGGCAAAACAGGTCATTGAAAGCGTGCAGGTGCTGTGCGGCTACACCACTTATATGGAACTGGTAAAGCCCCTGATCACAGATCAGCAGGTCATTTCCACGGGCATGACCCGGGAGGTGGACCGGGTGCAGCAGGCCGTGGAGACCGTGCAGGCCGGCCGGAGCTGCGCGCTGATCTGCAGCGGTGATCCGGGCGTATACGCCATGGCCGGCCTGGTCTTTGAAGTCTGCATCCAAAACCAGGTGCCTGTGGGACCAGACCCCGGGCAGATCTCCATAGAGGTGGTGCCGGGCATTCCGGCGTTAAGCGCGGGCGCGGCCCTTCTGGGGGCGCCGTTGATGCATGATTTCTGCGCCATCAGTTTAAGCGATCTGCTCACGCCGTGGGAGCTGATTGAAAAGCGCCTGCATGCCGCAGGCGCGGCCGACTTTGTCACCGTGCTCTACAATCCCAGGAGCAAAAGACGCAGCTGGCAGCTCGATTCAGCCAGACAAATCCTTTTGCAGCACCGCAGCGGAAACACGCCTGTGGGCCTTGTCACCTCGGCCATGCGGAAGGATCAAAACATCGCCCTGACCACCCTGGCAGACCTGGACTGCGCGCAAGCCGGCATGCAGACAACGGTTTTTGTGGGAAACAGCCACACCTTTGTATCCGGGGCTCACATGATCACGCCCAGAGGGTATGGGGCAAAATATGAACTTCAATTTGATGCACCAGGGCAGAAATGACAGACAAGACAAAACCCGCCCCCTGCCTGGCCTTTCTGGGCACCGGCTCTGAGGTGGGAAAAAGCGTACTTGCCGCGGCCATGTGCCGGGTCCTGGCAAACCGGGGTTTCCGGGTGATGCCCTTTAAGGCCCAAAACATGTCCAACAACTCCGGGGTCACCCCGGAAGGCCTGGAAATGGGCCGGGCCCAGATCGTGCAGGCAGAGGCGGCCAAAACCGCCCCTCATGTGGACATGAACCCGGTGCTGTTAAAGCCTGCAGGCGACAACGGCTCCCAGGTAGTGATCATGGGAAAGGCCACGGGCCACCAGCAGGCGGCACAGTATTACAGGGAAAAAAATACGCTTTTCAAAACAGCGGCCGCAGCCCTTGACCGGCTGCGAACCCGGTGCGATGTGGTGATCATGGAAGGCGCCGGCTCATGTGCCGAGGTCAACCTCATGGACAGGGACT
This sequence comes from Desulfobacteraceae bacterium, assembly GCA_021737045.1. Classification (GTDB taxonomy): domain Bacteria; phylum Desulfobacterota; class Desulfobacteria; order Desulfobacterales; family Desulfosalsimonadaceae; genus Desulfosalsimonas. Next base: position 3,179 of record JAIPES010000002.1, read on the forward strand.
TTGTGAACCTGCCCATGGCCGCATATGCAGAAGCGCCCGTGGTGCTGGTGGCAGATATTGACAAGGGCGGGGTGTTTGCCCAGATCACCGGCACCCTCCAGTGCCTGCCCCGGCATTTTTCCGACCGGATTGCCGGATTTGTGATCAACCGGTTCCGGGGAGATCCGGACCTGTTTTCAGACGGTCTGACATGGCTTGAACAAAAAACCGAAAAAACCGCCTTTGGGGTGATCCCGTGGTTTGACCACATCCGGATTGAGGCCGAAGATGCGGTATCCATTGAAAAAGCCGCCGCTGCGGCCGGGGCATCGGTCACCGGCCCGGCCGCGGCAGTGGTCCGGCTGCCCAGAATCTCGAATTTCACAGACTTTGATCCCCTGGATGCCGCAGACGGCCTTTCCGTTCATTTCATGGACCAGCCCCGGGATTTGTCGCGTTTTTGCGCGGTTATTCTGCCGGGCACCAAAAATACCCGGGCGGATCTGCAATGGCTGCACAAATCCGGCTGGGCCCAGGCCATCCGGGCCTATCACCAAAACGGAGGGCATGTGCTGGGCATCTGCGGGGGATACCAGATGCTGGGAAAAAGTGTTAATGACCCGGAGGGGCTTGAAGGCGAGCCCGGCTTCACCCATGGCCTTGGTCTTTTGCCCGTTGAAACCGTGCTGGCCGCCCCCAAAACCACCACCCTGGCTTGTTTTTTCTGGGATGAGGCCGAGGGCACGGGCTATGAGATCCACATGGGGCAAACAAACCCTGTCCCGGCATCAGAACACGGCAGGCCCTTGTTTCGCGTAACAGCGCAAAAAAGCCTGGCCTGCGATTTGGCCGACGGGTTCGTGAGCGCAGACAACCGGGTAATGGGCACATACATGCACGGCCTGTTTGACCGGCCCGGAATTCTTGAAAAATGGCTGGCCCATGTGAGCGTTGACGGGGTTCGGGTCCCGGACCTGCAGGGACCTGCCGCCAGGGATCATCAGTACGATCTGCTGGCACAACATTTTGAGGCCCATGCAGACATTGCCGCACTCATGGCCTGTCTGGGCCTGAAGGAGAAAAAATGATCCACGGACACGGGGGCAACATATTTGCCGCAGCAGCGGCCCTGGGTTGCGCGCCCGAAGACATCACGGACATGAGCGCCAACATCAACCCCCTGGGCCCCATGCCCGGCCTGCTCCATCATCTGGCCGAAAACATCCATGGCGTATGCCGGCTTCCGGAAGTGGATGCCGGCCGGGCAGCGGCCGCTTTTGCCGAGTTTGAAAATATTGACAAATACGGGGTCATTGCCGGAGCGGGCACCACGGAATTTCTCTACCTGCTGCCCCGGGCCGCAAACATCGGCTCCGCAGTGGTGGTCGGGCCCACTTATGCCGACTATGCAGACGCCCTGGCCATAAACGGCGTGCGACACGAATTTTTCATGCGTCATGACAGCCAGGGCTTTGCCCTGGACGCAGACCGGCTCAAAACCGCTGCAAAAGGCGCGGATGCGGTATTTTTGTGCAACCCCAACAATCCCACGGGCGGATACACGCACACCGATCTTTTGACAGATCTGGCCCGGGACCTGCCGGAAACCCTTTTTGTCATGGACGAATCCTACCTGCCCTTTGTGTCCGGCCTTGGGGAAAAAAGCCTGGCCCGCGCGGACCTGCCCAATGTGGTGGTGCTCCGGTCGCTTTCCAAGATGTACTGCATCCCGGGCCTGCGGGTGGGATTTTGCGCCGCACCCAAAAGCCTTGCCCAAACAATCCGAAACCACTGCCCGCCCTGGAGTGTTAATGCCCAGGCCCAGCAGGCGGTGATCTTTATTGCCCAAAATCAGCACACGGCCGGAAAACATGAAGAAAAAACCCGGCAGTATCTCAAAGACCAGCGCGCCGTAATCCACCGGCGCCTTGCCGGCGTGCCCGGCCTTCGGATCCATGATTCGTATGCAACGTTTATTCTCCTGCAGGCCAGAGATTTCACGGCAGCCGATATGGCCGGCCGCATGCTCGAACACCGCCTCCTGATCCGGAACTGCGAAAATTTCAAGGGACTTGACAGCCGTTTTTTCCGGATATCCATCCAGGACCCGGACACAAATATTAAAGCAGCAGACCTGATTGCCGGTTATGCCCAAGAGCGCGCGCAGACGGCCGGCCCGGAGAACACCTGATGGCCGGGCTTTCTGCCGCCTGGATTATCGCCGCCGCCCTGGCCCTGGATCTGCTCCTGGGCGATCCGGCCCGTCTGCCGCACCCGGTTCGCCTGATGGGCGCGGCCGCCGCCCGGCTGGAAAAACCTTTCCGAACCCTTTTGTCCAATGAATTCACAGCCGGACTGGCCTTTGCCGCAGTCCTGGTATCAGTCACTTATGTCATCACCCTTGCCGGGGTGGTGCTTGCCCATCTGGCGCATCCCACGGCAGGAACGATTTTGGAAATCCTGCTGGTCTATGCCTGCATCTGCCCGCGGTGCCTGTATGACGAGGCCGGAAAGGTGCACCAGGCCCTTGCTGCCGGCCGCCTTGATCAGGCCCGGGCCCTGATTGCCATGCTGGTAAGCCGGGATACGGCAAACATGGATGAATCTGCAATCAGCCGGGCAGCCATTGAAACAGTGGCTGAAAATTTTGTTGACGGCGTGCTCACCCCCCTGTTTTTTGCCGCCATTCTGGGCGCGCCCGGAGCCATGGCTTTTAAAATGATCTCCACCTTAGACTCCATGGTGGGATATCGCACGGAAAAATATGAACAATTCGGAAAACCTGCGGCCCGGCTTGATGACGCGGCCAACTGGATTCCGGCAAGGCTTTGTGTGCCCGTCATCTCCCTGGCAGCCGCCCTGGTTTGCAAAACCGGCCGCAGGGCCTTTAAAACCGCCATCACCGAGGGCGGCAATCACAAAAGCCCCAATGCCGGACGCCCGGAGGCCGCATTTGCCGGCGCTCTTGGCGTGCGCCTGATCGGCCCGGGCATCTACCACGGCCGCCTTGTGGAAAAACCCTGGATCGGAACCGGTTTTTCCCTGCCCGGCCCGGACCACATACCCGCGGCCTGCCGCCTGATGATGGCCGCCACCCTGATTGCCGCAGCGCTCATGATCGGCTTTCGGCTGATAATCGGATAGTCTTGCTTATGGCCCGGTAGCTGGCGGGGCCCTTGCCGGGCGCGCACCCGGGCCGGGATATCTGCGTTGCATTCCGGTCAATGATGATAATTATTATAGAAGCGAAAACACTGAACTGCATTCAACAAGGAAAACAAGACATGGAATATTTGATTATCATCTTTCTGCTGGCAGCTGCGCTGGGATTTTTCATTTTCAGGAAAAACAAGCCCGCAGATCCCGCCGGCCCCCCGGCCGTTGAGGCCACATATATCTGTGATCAGTGCGGGGAGCATGAATGCATCTGCCGCAAAGATGAAAACGAACAGGACAAGGCATCAAAATAAGGAGGTCCCGTCATGAGCGATAACGCCAAAGCCGCTGTGCTGGCCGCGTTTGCCGCAGACAGCCTGGCCCTGGGCGCCCACTGGATCTATGATCCGGAAAAAATCCAGACAGATTTCGGCAGAATCGAATCTCCGGCGGCACCGGGCCCGGATTCCTTTCACAAGACCAGGGGCAAGGGGGATTTCACCCATTACGGGGATCAAATGCTGGTGCTGCTCCGGTCCATTGCAGAGCAAAAAGAATTTGTGGCAGCTGATTTTTCCGAAAAATGGCGGGCTCTGTTTGACGCCTATGACGGCTATATCGACAATGCCACCCGCAAGACCCTGGCCAGTTATGAAAAGGGTGCGGGCCCGGAAAATGCGGGGTCATCATCCAATGATCTGGCCGGGGCCGCCCGGATCGCCCCGCTGATCCGGCTTTATCCCGGGGACCCGGAAAAGCTGGTACAAGCTGCCCGCGCCCAGACGGCCATGACCCATAACAATGAAGCTGTAATTGATGCCGCGGCATTTTTTGCCCGGGTGGTCCATGCGGTGCTCCAGGGGTCGGCTCCTGCCGCAGCCATGGAAAACCTGGCAGAGGACGACGAATTTGCCATGTCCCCCATTTCCATGTATATCGGCCCGGGACTCAAATCCGCAAGCGAGCAGAGTGCTGATGCCATCGCCCGGTTCGGCCCGGCCTGTGAAATCGACCAGGCACTGCCCGGCACCATTCATCTCATTTCCCGGTATGAAGACAATCTCAAAGAAGCACTGGTCCAGTCGGTGATGGCCGGGGGCGACAGCGCGGCCAGGGGTACCATCGCCGGGATGATTCTTGGCGCACATCTGGGCATGGAGGCGGTTTCCGGAGAATGGATCGAAAGTGTCAACCGCATCAGCGAAATCCGCAAGCTACTGGATCAAATCACAGGCTTATAGGTGTCTTTTTTCAGGGCGTTGAAAATGCATACGGCTGCACCGCCCCAGGTGACGGCAAGTCCGATGATCATCATGGCAATGGATCCGCTGCTCATTTCCGGCGACTCCTTTCTCCTATGCGATTGCCTGAATTGAGCGATTTGCAAGTTTGCCGCAAATACAAGCAAGCCGATTGAGGATTATTTGGTTTTCTGCGCCCAGGCGCTTTTCATGGACTGCAGGACAAAGCTCAAAAGCACAATGCCCGCCACCACGCACCAGCCGAACATGACCAGGGCGCTGCCGTCATAGCCCTCATAATTTTCCCGGATGTCGCCCGCCAGGTTGGCCACTGCCATGTATCCCAGCACAACCGGGGTGATCACCTTAAGGCAGAAGTTCCACCAGGTGCCAATGGCAAAATCAGACAATGAATTGGCATACTGGCGGACGGTATCAAGCTTAAAAAACCAGGACAGCAAAATCACTTCCACCAGACCGGCAAACACGATTCCAAAATTATTGATGAAATGATCCGTGATATCTAAGATAAACAAACCGCCCCGGGTCATGAAAATCAGGCTCAGCATGAACCCAACCAGGCAAAACAGGCTGGTGGTAGGCTTTCTGTCCCAGCCGAACTTGTCGATCAGCGACGAGCAGCAGGCCTCTGAAATCGATATCATGGAACTGAGCCCGGCAAATACCAGGGACAAAAAAAACAAAAACCCGAAAAATTCCGGAGCCGGCAACAGATTGACAGCCTCGGGGATGGTCACAAAGGCCATGCCCACCCCCTGGGTGACAATCTCATGGAGGGCCACATCCTGTTTGGCCGCCATATGGCCAAGCACCCCAAAGACCATGATCCCGGCCAGCAGGCTGAATCCGCAGTTGATAAACGCAGTCATCATGGCATTGTTGTTGATATCGGATTTTGCCGGCAAATAGCTGGAGTAGGTAATCATGATGGCAAAGCAGACGCTCAGGGTAAAAAAGATCTGGCCGTAAGCCGCGGTCCAGACCCGGTAGTCGGCAATGGCGCTGAAATCGGGCCGAAACAACCAGTCAATACCCTGGGCCGCCCCTTCCAGGGTCACGGCGCGCACCAGCATGATCAAAAGCAGCAGAAAAAGAAGGGGCATGAAAATCTTGTTGGCCAGTTCGATGCCCTTTTTCACCCCGCTGAACAAAACAATCCAGGTCACCGCCCACATGGCAATGGCAGCGGCAAACACCGGCCATACAATGCCGCCCAGATCCATGGGCCCGTTGCTTAATTGCAAAAACTCCTCAAAGAAAAACTTTTCCGGACTTGCACCCCAGCCCAGGTCCATGGCGAAAAAAGCGTAATTCAGGGCCCAGGAGATCACCACCACGTAGTAAACACTGATGACAAAGGATACCAGGGCCTGCCACCAACCCAGCCACTCCCATTTTTCAAAGATGTTAAAAAAGGTCATGGGGGCTGATCCCCGGTATTTGTGCCCCACCCCGAACTCGAGGATGATGATGGGAATGCCGGCGGTGAGCAGGGCAAAAAAATAGGGAATCAGAAAAGCTCCCCCGCCGTTGTCATAGGCCATGTAGGGAAACCGCCAGATGTTTCCCAGGCCGATGGCCGAGCCCACTGCAGCCAGAACAAATCCGCTTCTTGTACCCCATTGCTCGCGTTTCGCCATGTTATCCAAGCCTCCTGCAAATAAATTGGCCCATGCAGCTCAAAAGCGCCGGTAAAGCATGACCCTACCCCATAGTAAAGCACGGATTTGTAGTCAAGGGAAGAATTCCGGGGAGTTACAGCCACACCCCAACGGCCCGGGGCAATCAGCGGACAATACCGCGTTTTTGGCAGAAACGCCGTCTATATTTCAATGACCCGGCCGGCCCCGCCGGCAAGGCTTTTGTGCCCGAGCCTGGAATGGATCTGCTGTTTGTACTGTGTGCAATGGGTGGCACACACCCAATCCAGACAATCAATAACCGGAAAATCACAAAATCCGTGAAGTCCGCCGATGAGCGCAACAGGGGAACCGATTGGCGCTGCGGCCGCAAGGATAGTTTCCACACCCGGATGCGAGCAGCCCGCAATCACCACCACCTTGTTGTCTTCTTTGATGCACATGGACTGCTCGATATTTTTCAGCGTGCCCGTGGAATAAATGTTTTCATGAATTTCCATGGGCTGGCTTATGGAAACGGTTTCCGGGGCCTGGTCCACGCTGGAAATGGTATCCGGCACATAGACCGGTACGGAATTGAGTTCCAGGATGCCCGGCAATCCATCGGTATGGTCCCAGTGATCATGGGAAATGAAAATCTCCTGGATACAGTCCGGACTTATTCCCAGGCGGTGCATGTTTTCGGTCAGGATCTGTCCGCTTGCGCCGGTGTCAAACAAAATGGTCCGGCCGCAGGCTTCAATTAAAGCCGCAAAACCCCAGTCCGGGGTCAGTCGTTTTTCAAATGCATCATTGTCGTATAGAATCGTAATCTTCATCATCAGCCTCCTGGTTTTTACACGCCTGCACCCGGGAAATTGTTGATGTCCTGCACATAGCCTTCAAAATCATTTTGGGCAAGAAAACGGGAAATCATCTCCCCGACCATGGCGGCTGTGTCCACGCGGTATTTTCCGGAGGCATCAGTGCCGGTTATCTGTTTTGCGTTTTCCACAATGGCGGTAAGCGCAGAGGCCGGTATATTCACATTCACGTGGACTTCAAGCCAGTCTTTTGAATCTGCCATTTTTCCCCCTTTCCGGATACGATCAGTTGGCCATGGAGGCATCGATCATGGACATGATCTGGCTGTTTCCAAACCCTTTCAGCTCTATGGCCCCTGAGCGGCATGAAGCCACGCACAATCCGCACCCCTTGCACAGGGCGGACTGAATTTCCGCCTTATTGGTTTTTTCGCTGATCCGGGGGGCGGAATACGGGCACACGGATACACATACCCCGCAGCTGGCGCACAAGGACGGGGTCACCTGGGCCACGGTGCCGCTGACCGAAATGTTTTTGGCCGAAAGCAGGGTCACGGCCCTGGCCGCTGCTGCCTGGGCCTGGGCAATGGATTCATCCAGGGGTTTTGGCCCGTGGGCCAGGCCGCACAAAAACACCCCGTCGGTTGCAAAATCCACCGGCCTGAGCTTTAAGTGCGCTTCCACGTAAAACCCGTCATCGTTCTGGGTGACCTTGAAAAACCGGGCCAGGGGATCGTTTTTCTCGCGCACCACAGCTGATGCCAGAACCAGGAGATCCGGATTAAGCGACATGCTCCGCCGCAGGACAAAGTCCTTGAAACGGATCTTCAGGGCATTGTCTTCGGACTCCACTTCCAGCCCGTTATCAAAATCATACCGGACAAACTTAATGCCGCCGGCCCTGGCCTCCCGGTAGAGGTCCTCTCTTAGGCCGTAGGGCCGCATATCCCTGTAAAGAACAAACACGTCCATTTCAGGTTTGCGTTTCTTGAGCTCAAGGGCGCTTTTTATGGACTGGGTACAGCAAAGCTTGGAACAATAAGGCCTTTCGGCAATCCTGGAACCCACGCACTGGATAAATACGGCACAATCGGCCCGGCTTATGGACGGATCATTGTCCACCAGCCGTTTTTGAAGTTCCTGACCGGTGACCACGCGCTCGTCTTTTCCGTAGCGGTACTGATCCACAGGCTTGTATTCAGACGCGCCCGAGGCAATCACCGCCACGCCGTGCTCAAGTGTGCTTTCCTGGCCCTGGCTTTCAATGGTGGTTTTAAAATCACCCACAAACCCGTCCACATTTTTGATAGTGGAATTCAAATGCACGGCAATATTGACATTGCTTTCAATCCGCCCGGCCAGGCCGGCAACAAATTCCTGCACATCCTCTCCCCGCCAGGTTTCGGGCAGATTCCGGGCATTTCCGCCCAAAACCGCGTCGCGCTCCACGAGGTCGACCCCATAGCCCTGCAGGGCCATATTTTCAGCTGCTGTCATTCCGGCCACGCCGCCGCCGATAACCATGGCCCGCTGATTAATCTCCAAAACCGGCTCATTTAAAGGCTCGATTCTGGCGGCCTTTGCCACGGACATGCTTACAAGGTCCATAGCCTTTTGCGTGGCGGCCTCGGGATTGTTTTTGTGCACCCAGGAATCCTGATTCCGGATGTTGACCATTTCAAACAGGTACTTGTTGATCCCGGCGTTCTGAAGTGTTTCCTGGAAAAGCGGTTCATGGGTCTTGGGCGTGCAGGCAGCCACCACAATGCGGTTGAGGCCTTTGTCCTGAATGACCTGAGCCATCTTGTCCTGGGAATCCTGGGAACAGCTAAACATGTTCTGCTCGGCATAAACAACCCCGGGCAGGGTTTTGGCATATTCCACCACATTGGTCACATCCACCACGCCCGCGATATTGGTTCCGCAGCAGCAGACAAAAACACCGATGCGCGGGGGATCTCCGATAACATTTTTCTCCTTTGGCATTTCCTTGGCCCGGGTCCGGGTCCACCTGGCATCTGAAAGCCTGGAGCCAACCACGCCGGCGGCCGCACTGGAATCAATCACCGAGGAGGGAATATCCTTGGGCCCCTGGAAGGCACCGCAGACATAGATGCCGGCAACAGAGCTGGAAACCGGGGCAAAGCTGGAAGAAGCCGCAAAGTTGTATTGGTTGAGTTCAATGCCCAGTTTTCTGCCCAGTTCCGCGCCCCGGGCCGTGGCGCCCAGGCCCACGGACAGCACCACCATGTCGAACTCTTCCTCGCACCTTTTTCCGGATTCATCAATGTAGCGGATCAGGTGCTTTCCGGTGCCGTCCACAGGAGGGGCGCCGGTGACCTTGCTTTTGACAAACCGCACGCCCATCTCGTCTTTTGCCCGGTTGTAATACTTTTCAAAATCCTTGCCGTTTGTGCGGATATCAATATAGAAAATGGCCGTGTCCAGGTTGTGCTTGCAGTGCTCCTTTGCCAGCATGGCCTCCTTGACCGCGTATGTACAGCAGACCGCCGAGCAATACCCCCTGGCGCCCATGTGCTCATCCCTGGAGCCGATACACTGAAGCCAGGCGATTTTTTCCGGTTCCTGCTTATCAGAGGGCCGGACCAGGTGGCCGCCGTAAGGCCCGGAAGCCGACAGGATCCTTTCAAACTCCAGGCTGGTGACAATATTGGGATACTTTTTATATCCGAATGTGTCGTGAACAGCGGGATCAAAGGTTTCGCTGCCCTGGGACAGCACCACGGCGCCCACATTCAGGGAGATCTCCTTTTTGGTATCCTCGTAGTTGATGGCGCCCGTTGGACATTTTTTCTCACAAATCCCGCATTTGCCCTTGTTGAGTTTAATGCAGTGCTCCGGATCAATGGCATACTTCAGGGGCACGGCCTGGGCGTACTGCACGTAAATGGCCTTGCGGTTGGCCAGGCTGCCGTCATATTCATTGGGGACCTTTTTGGGACATTTTTCCGCACAAAGCCCGCATGCAATACACTTGTCCACATCCACGTACCGGGGATGGCTGGTGATGCTGACCTCAAAATCGCCTTCCTCGCCGGAGATGCTGTTGACTTCTGAAAGGGTGAGCAATTCTATGTTGATGTGCCGGCCGACCTCGACCAGTTTGGGCGAGATAATTCACATGGCACAATCATTGGTCGGAAATGTTTTGTCCAGCTGGGACATCATCCCGCCGATGGAACTGGATCTTTCCACCAGGTAGACATAGTAGCCGGAATCGGCGAGATCCAGCGATGCCTGCATTCCGGTGATACCTCCTCCCACAACCAGCACAGCGCCATTGTTTTCACGCGGCATTATCTACTCCTTGTCCTTGCTTAAATAGGATTCTATTTTGCTTATATCGAGCTTGTTGGCCCCAAGACCCAGGGTTTGGGAATCAATGTTCATTGAAAGCCCCAGCAGCTGAGGAAAAAGAATGGAGGGCAGGGGCTTTTGGCCGGCATTGTCCTCAACAAGCATCTGCTGCACGGTATCAAACTGAATCTGACAGTACGGGCAGGATGTACAGAAAAAATCAGCCTCTGCCTTTATTGCGGCTTCCCGCTTTCTTGAAAACAGGTCTGCTGACAGCGCATCATTGGTCCCGATCAGGGGAGCTCCGCAGCATTCCAGCTTGTTTGTCCAGTCAACGCTTTTTGCCCCGGTTGCGGCCACCAATTCATCAAACAGGGACGGGGCCACCGGGTCATCAAACTGCGTGACAGTGCTGGGCCGCAGGGCATGGCACCCATACTGCACGGCAATGTTTAATTCTTTATAGGTTTTGTGCAGCTGCTTTTTTATCGCAGCAATGCCCGTGTCATGATACAGCACGGACAAATAATGGCGGATCCGGGTTTTTCCCTGGTAATCCAGGCCCATTTCCCGGATTTTGCCCAGCACTTCATCCTGCAGGGGGCCCTTTTCAGCCATGATATGCTCGGCATTTTTCAGCGCCCCGAAACAGCAGTTGCACAACACCAGCATATCCAGCCCCTGGTTTTCGGAAAGGGCCAGATTTTTGACTGAAGAAAGAAGAAACGCCTTTTTGTCCACATTGCGCATGGGATAGCCGCAGCAGTTAAACTGCCTGATATCTGCCAGTTCCACTCCGAATTTTTTTAAAACAGCCCTGGCGGCTGTTTCATACTGGGGCACCCGTGAAGGAATCTGACAGCCGATAAAAAAACTGTAGCGCATCATAATTATCTTAAACCTCCGGCCTGATCATGATTTTGCCTTCCCTCATCCACACCGGCCACTGCCATGTATTTCAGCTCGTAGAGGATGTCGGTGACGTTAACATTTTGCGGGCAATGCTCCTGGCACTGGTAGCATGTCAGGCAATCCCATATCATTTTTGCGCCCATGGCTGTTTCGGTCAGTCCCAGTCCGAGGCTGCACATGATCTGGTGGGGCAGCAGTCCGAGCTGCTCCTGGGGATCTTCGTAATTGCCCACCACCGGGCATACAGTGGAGCAGTTCTGGCATCCGAAACAATAGGAAAACGTATTTTCAAAGCCGCTGGCCTGCTGCCGGTCGGCCGCAGGCGGGGTCAGGTCAATGGAACGCTCCGGATCCAGCAGGGGCCGGTATTTTGCTGAAACCGCATTGTCGGCTTTTTCCAGCGGCAGGGGATAACTGTCAGCCGGGGTCTTTTTGCGGTTCAGCCCCCTGACAAATGAAAGCTGGGAAAGCACCAGCGGTTCTGCAGGTCCCTGCTGCAACAGTTTTTCCCTGGCATTGAGCCACAGCTGCCGCAGGTTGATGCCCGAGGGGCAGACCACGGTGCACCTGTCGCAGTTGGTGCACAGATAAATCCCTTCCAAAATGGCCCGGGTTTCGGCTTCATTCAGATCCCTTCCGGCTGCCAGAGCCTTCAGAGGCGCTATTTTCTCTGATGGCAGGATATAGGTGTTCTGCCTTGCTTCATAGCCCATCATAGCAGAGCAGTACAGGCTGCAGGTGCAGCAGTGGGTGCAGGCATCCAGTTCTATGATCTGCCGGGTGGCTACATTCTCCGGTTTTGATTTTTTTTCATCCATCACCGCATTGGCCATGATGGTGACGGGCGTTGAAAAGATATGCAGCATTTTGCTGAAAGGCAGGTATGCCAGCCCGATAAAACAGGACAGAAAATGAATATACCACAATATGCCCACAAAACCGGCCCGGTCCATGGCACCGGCGGCCGGACTGAGGACCTTTCCGGTGGAATAGCTTGCAAAGGCCGATTTCGCCGGGGCATGGCAGTAAGCACAATAGCTTTCATGGGCCTGTTTGCCCTGATCCAGCACATCGGCTTCAAACGGCCGGGTCACATCCGAAGACACAAGCCCGTAATCGCTTACCCAGTAGCTTTCCAGGGCCTGAAGTTCTTCGTCGCTGAGCCAGCCGGCGTACTCTTCCGCCATATTGGAAAATTCAGTTTTGGATGTAATCTTTAACCCCGACAGCAAAAACCCCGAGAGGATGATCACTGCCAGGATGCCGATGGCATACTTGTCCATGCTGCTTGTCATCAGCCTTGGTATCTTGAGGAAAAACCGCCGGATCACGGCAACAACGACCCCGGCAAGAACCATGAGGCCAAACAGGTCCCGGAGAAAAAAATAGGGATTCAGGGTGGGTTCATAGTTGCTGAAAAGCGCATCTGTGACAATGCGGCCCAGGGCGTGCATAAACAAAAGCAGGATAAAACCCCAGAAGATGAGCATGTGCATGGCCCACCGAAGAACGCTTTCCTTTAAGATCTTTCGCTGCAGCAGCACATCAAGGACAAAAGCCTGTAGCAGCGTGACAATTTTTGTGCTGAAGATAACTGCAAGCATTGACTTCAGCGCTGAAAAAAATCTTTCCGAAGCGCTCATCTTCTGCCCGTAAAACCCGGCCTCCCGTTGAAACCAGGTACCGCCCCTGTATATCAGCCCCAAAAAAAATATGATTAAAGAGGCATATAGGGATACCGTGAAAACCATACCAGAACCTCCGCAATGACATGTTAATCAAAAATTTGTATTCAGACCGGCTAACCTATATCGATTGTCGGAACAAGTCAAGCATAAGCTCACAACAACATCGGTTGCCGGTGAAAGATTGCTGAAGAAAATGGGCTGGTTTTCCGATAGGGTCAGGGCTGCTTTATGTTCATCTTGTCCAGGCGCTTTTATCTGTTTAGCAGGATTTAGAGATGGGCTATGGGTTTATGTCGGAGATCTCCCGGACGATCAAGGACCGTCTAAAGGTGAAAAACATCCAGTATCTGGATATTTATAAGTAACGCCGCAGCCGGAAAAACCTGACAGACGCCGGTTAAAACGTCTTGCCGATGCCCACCCCGAAGTGGAAACGGGGAAAACTGTTTTCCCTGGGCTCAAAAACCCAGAAGTCACCTTTGACAACCGGGTGCGCGTATTCATATTCTCCGATCATGCGCTTTTCAGCGCCGGCAAGGCGGCCTGCGGCCGTCACCAGTTTGCCGGGCGCATAGATTTCCGGATCAATAAAGGCCTTGGATCGGATCAGAAACCGGCCGCCCGAGGGCTTTTCCGGCTGCGGGCGGTTTGAAGCATCCAGGGGAAACTGCAGCACCGCGATTTCTGATTTATCCGGGAAATTTTTCGTGGCGATAATCCTGCCGCCAACCATCACAAACTCTCCGGCATGGGTTTCAGCCTCGGCCTGCAGGGTTTTAAAATCCCCGGTCCATGTGACCTGCCGGGCAACTTCCCGGGGCACTTTCGGCCCGCATCCGCAGCCCAACATTACCGGCAAAATCAATGCGCACAAAAATATAAAAAACCGTTTGACTGACACGACACAACTCCTTTTTTCCGGCCGGGGCCTTGAAACAACCCAGACCCGTGTATATTTTCAATATAACATGAATATTTATTTTGAAAAGGAAAACAGTCTTCTCCGCCATCCTGACAAACAGACTGTTTTCCGGCAATCTTTTGAAAATCCGGATACGACAATGACAACAAATTATCGACCTTCGGCCAAAATCATTGCAATTTTGTTCTCCACCTTGCTGGCGCTGTTTTTTTCCGGATGTTCGGTTGTTTCCAGAGACGTCCGCACCAGTGCCGCAACCGGGTTAAACTTTGCCGCCCTGAAGCAAAATCCGGGCGCACACATTGACAAAACCGTGATTCTGGGCGGCTATATCCTGGAAACCCGCAACCTGGCCGATCAAACCCGGCTCATAATACTTCAGGCGCCTCTGGATTTCGTTGATGAGCCCAAATCCAGGGACTTGTCCCGCGGCCGTTTTATACTGATTCATGAGGGTTTTCTGGATCCTGAGATTTATGAAAAAGACCGGAAAATCACCGTGGCCGGTCGGGTTACAGGGTCAGAAAAAACCCGAATCAGCGAACATGACTACACCCTGCCCGTGATCCGTGCCGTGGAAATCCATCTCTGGAAAAAACCCCGGCAGCGGAGGGATCTCTATTACCATGACCCGTTTTACGACCCGTTCTATGACCCCTTTTACCCGTGGTACGGCCCGAGGCTTCGTTACTGGTATCATCCCTACTATTACCGATAGGCTCGCGCTTACCCGTAGTGGACAGCCAGCCAGATGGTTTCAGCGCCAGGATCCGTCCATGTCACCTTATGCCGGGTGCGGGCTGAAAAGATCAATCCGGTCAACCCGCCGCATGCCGGGCTCATTCCGGGTTGCCAGATTTTGCGCTTTATGCTAAACACAGCCGAAACAGGTAACCGAAAAAAACCACCCGAATATGATCATCAGATAACAAAATGCATCTTTTTGATACAGATATTTCAGTTGCCGCAAACCCGCAGGACGGTTTTCAGGCTGCGGTTTCAGACAACTGGTCAATCAACGGCAACCCCAACGGCGGATATCTGCTGGCCATTCTGGCCAGCGCCATGACCGGCTGCAGTGACAAATCCGCCACCCCAATCCTTACGGTCAACTATATGTCAAAAACGGTTCCGGGCCCGGCAAAAATTGCCGTTGAAACAATGAACCGCTCCAGACAGTTTACCCGCCTCCAGGCCCGGCTGGTCCAATCGGGAACCGAAACCGCCCGGGCCTTTGGCACTTTTTCCGTGACCCCGGACGAATGCGAAATCCGGCGATACGAGACCGACCCCCCGGAACTTGCCCCACCGGAGCGCTGCATCCGGATTCCCGCAATGCCCGGATACACTGTATACGAGCACATGGAAGCCCGCCTGGATCCCTGCTGTGCCGGATGGATGGAAAACCGGCTCTCAGAACGCTCAGAGCAAAAGGGCTGGCTGCGGTTTAAGCACAAACGCCCGTTTGACGTTTTTGCAGCCGCCCTGGCAGCAGACGCCTTTCCCCCGGCTGTGCTGGCCAGCCAGGGCATGGTGGCATGGGTGCCCACCCTTGAATTGAGTGTCAGCATCCGCAATACAACCGAGACCCAATGGCTCAAATGCCGGTTTTCCACCCGGTTTATCAATTGCGGCCTGCTTGAGGAAGACGGTGATATCTGGGATGAAAACAACGAACTGATCGCCGTATCCCGCCAGATCGCCCAGTTCAGAAACCTTTCCCCATAGACCGCAAACCGGCTGTTCCTGGATTTCTCCTCACCCTATCAAAAACTGCCGATATTTTTCCTGCAAATTGCAATTCTGACAGATGCGGTTACCTTTTCCTGCAAAGACCCGTGGTTTTGTGCCGGGCGGGTTTTATTCAAATCCATTGCAGAAAAGGAGATCGGAAATGAAAAAACTGATTTTACCGGCCCTGTTGCTGTTTTTGGCAATGGCATCCATTGGATCCGCACGGACGCAGGCCGACGGCTGGCAGATTGACAAGGCGCATTCCAACATTTATTTCAACATCCGGCACACTTTTGCCGTGGTCCGGGGTCAATTTGACGATTTTACCGGGGTCGTCGGCTTTCATCCCGACCGGATAGAAGACGGCCACGTGGAATTCAAGGCGGATGTAGCCAGCATCAACACCGGCATTGACCAGCGCGACGCGCACCTGCGTACGGCAGACTTTTTTGATGCGGAAAAATTTGCGTTCATGGCATTTAAAAGCAGCCGAATCCGCCATGTCAAAGACGACCAGTATATCCTGGAAGGCGAACTGACCGTAAAAGGCGTTTCAAAGCAGGTTGAAATACCGTTTGCGTATCTGGGCATGCGGGAAAACCCCATGGACCCAAAACAGATGGTGGCCGGTTTTGAAGCGGATTTTCACATCAACCGCCTGGATTACAATGTGGGCTCAGGCAAATTTGCCGACATGGGGGTTGTGGGCAAAACCGTTGATATCACCGTCACCATAGAGATGCTAAAGGACAGATAACCAGGAAACCGCCTCCCGGATGATGGGCTTACCGGAGCAGGCATGAAGGCCGCAACCGGGTGGTGTTCCATGGTGCATGAAAAAAACCGGCCGCCGGCCGGCTTATTATAAGCCGGCCAGGGGATCGTGTTTGACAAACGGTTTTAACATGTAAGTGATATCGCTTTCCCGTGTTGGATAAGGGGTCATGACATGCTCCCAGTAGAGCTGGCCGACATCCTGGCGATGAATCATGGCCTGTTTGAAAATGTTGATCAGGCCGGCGGCATTATCGGAAATAATATGCGTCCCGGCAATCCGGTTGTTGTGATCCACCAGCACCTTGTAAGCAGCATGCTTCATCCCGGTGCGCCGGTAGGTGGGCCAGGACAGGTTGGTGGCCATTGCCCTGGAATACCGGATGCCTTCTGACCTCAGGGCCTCTTCTGTGGCTCCCACCATGGCGTACTGCGGCAGGGTAAACAAAACCGAAGGCACGGCCCGATAATCCATGCCAGCTTCCTGCCCGCCGCGGAGTTCGGCCAGGATGTTTTTTGCCGCCACACAGGCCTCATAGTCCGCCACCCGCGCCAACTGAACCGTATCCGCGCAGTCGCCCGCGGCAAAGACCCGGGCATTGGCGGTGCGCATTTTTTCATCCACAACAATGCCGCGGCGGGTAAAATCCACAGAGCCCTTTTCCAGCTCCAGGTCCGCGATGGCAGGTGCGCGCCCGGCGCCGTGCACCACCATGTCCGCGTAAAGATCCTTTTTGCCCGGGGTTTTGACCACATAGCCCTGGTTGTTTTTCTCAATACCGGTGATTTCCGTATCCGTAAGAATATCAATACCCTCTGCCCGGGAAGCGTCCATGAGATGGGCCGTCATTTCTCCGTCAAAGGGGCCCAGGGGGCGGGGGCCGGCTTCAAGAATATGAATCTGCCGGGCCGGACCCAGACGCGCGGCAAAATGGGCAAATTCAAAGGAGATAAACCCGCCGCCCACAAAGGCGATTCTGGGCGGAAGCCCGTCGAGCTCCAGGAACTGGCTGCTGCTGACCAGGTACCGGGCACCTTCAAACGGCAAAGGGGCCGGACGGGCGCCGGTTGCCAGAACAATAAATTTTGATTTCAGCGGTTGTCCGTCCACCGTCAGGGTCTCAGGATCGCGGAATGCCGCAGTGCCGGCGATAAAATCAATGCCTGCGGCGTCAAGGCCTTTTCGGGTGGAATCCGGGACAGCGCCGGTAAAGGCCCGTTTTTGAGCCCGAACCGATTTCCAGTCCATCTCCGGGAGCGCAACCACGCCTTTTCCAGACAGGTCACGGCCCCGGGCCATTGTTTCTGCAGCCTCGTAATACCATTTCTTGGCCTGGCAACCGGCCAGGGCGCAAACCCCGCCGGGCGTGGAACTGTTTTCCACCACAGCAACAGATACTCCATATTGGCTCAGGCTATGGGCTGCGGTCTGCCCGCCGGTGCCGGAACCCACAACCACCACATCATATGATTTCACCCCGCACCTCCTTTGCCGGTTTTTGCTCCAGGATCATTTTTACTGAGCCGTTTAAGGTCATTATTACCATTTCCCGCAACAGTTGCAAATATCCACAGCAATCCAAACGGCAATCCTGCACAAAAGAAAGGCGCTTGAAAAATCCAAAAATCAGTTAAAATTTATAAATTATAATAACTATAATAATTATAAAAACTAAAAGCCAACTTTGAACTTTGTTTCTCGAATAAAAATTTAAACCTATAAATAAAGCATGTTAAAATTTTTTTAAAAAAAATTTAATTTTTTTCTTGACACGCTTAAAACCTATAATTAATATAAAACTTAAAAAGTCAACCCTTTTTCGAAGGGAGGAGGCCCGCCATGGACGAAGTTTTCACCGTATTTAAAGCCAGCAAACACTGCAATGTCTCTCCCAAAACCATTATCAACTGGATTGACGCCGGCCACATAAAGGCCTACCGCACCCCCGGCGGCCACCGCCGCATCAACCGCAGGGATCTCGAAGAATTCATGCGCAAGCAGGGCATTCCCATCCCGGAAACCGTGGAGGAAGACGACCGCAGACGGATCCTGGTGGTCGATGATGATCCCATCATTGTTGAAAGCATTGTCCAGTCCCTTGAAGAAGACGAGCATGACTACGAGGTCATATCCGCGGCAGACGGCTTTGAAGCCGGCCTTCAGGTCAATCACTTCAAACCCCACCTGCTGATTCTCGACATCATGATGCCGGATATCAAA
This sequence comes from Desulfobacteraceae bacterium, assembly GCA_021737045.1. Classification (GTDB taxonomy): domain Bacteria; phylum Desulfobacterota; class Desulfobacteria; order Desulfobacterales; family Desulfosalsimonadaceae; genus Desulfosalsimonas. Next base: position 21,588 of record JAIPES010000002.1, read on the forward strand.
GGATATGACGTCTGCCAGAAAATCAAAAGCAACAGGGAAACCAGCGACACCAAGATCGTTGTGCTGTCGGCTTATCTGGATGAGGAAAAATTCCAGCAAATGAAGGAATACGGTGCGGATGCCTGCTTTTCCAAGCCGCTTCCCCTCTCCCAGCTCAAGGAGGAAGTGGCGCGGCTGCTGGGCCCTGCATAAATCCGACGCTCTGCCGCCGGAACCCCTAATTTCAAGGAGGCATTCATGAAATTAAAACAAGCCCTTGAAAAAAAACAATTTGCAGTCACCACCGAAGTTCAGGCACCCATTGAACAAGAACCCGAGGATCTGGTCAAAAGCTTAAACCTCATCCGGGGACGGGTTGACGGGGTGTCGCTTTCTGAAGTGGAATTCCAGGGTATCGTGGGAGATACCATCAAAACGTGCCAGACCCTCAAGGAAAACCGCTTTGAATCCATCTACCAGACCACCACCCGGGACAAAAACCGGATCCAGCTCCAAAAGGACCTCATATCAGCCCATCACGCCGGCATTGAAAACCTGCTGGTATTTACCGAGGACTATCGGATCACCGGCGACAGTCTCCAGGAAATGATGTTTTTCCACGTGGATGCCGGAAAACTCCAGTCCGTGCTCGAGCATTTCAGAGACGGCCGCGGTATTGAGGGCCAGGAGATCGAGGTGCAGCCCAACTTCTGCCTTGGCTCCGGGGTGGAGGCCGCCTGGGGCAAAAACGTGCCCGACCTGGAGTTAAAGGAAATGGAGGAGATGACAAAGATGGGGGCGGGCTATTTTCTGACCACCCCGGTCTTTGATTTGGAGCGGTTTGACAAATTTCTGTCGCGCACCAACACGTTCGGCGTGCCTGTGATTGCAGAGGTGCTGATTTTACGGACTGCCGGAATGGCCCGGTTTTTAAACCGGCATCTCAAATCCGGCCTGGTGCCGGACTGGGCCATCCAGAAGCTGGCCAAGGCCACAGACAAGGACAGAGCCAGCATCGAGCTGTTTGCCGATACCGTCAAGGGTCTCAAGGATCTGTGCGACGGCATCCATATCATCACCATCGGAGGCGAAGACAAACTCCGGCATTACCTGGATGCCGCCAAGCTCAGGTAAGGCGTTGCCAGCCGGCGCGTAAATACGGCAATGCTTTTTCAACGGCCCTTTCAAAACATCAGAAGCAAAAGGAGCCGCCCCGTGGAATCAATTGCCCTGACCATCAACGGAAAAAAGGTCACCTGCCGCACAGGCGACACCCTTCTTTCTGTTGCGGAAAAAAACAACATCTTTATCCCCGCCCTGTGCCATCACCCGGAATTAAAGCCCTACGGCGCCTGCCGCATGTGCCTGGTGGAAGATGAAAAATCCGGCCGCCTCATGGCCGCCTGCGTCACCCCGGCGGCAAAGGACATGGCCGTACTCACTGACACCGACCGAATTATTCATCACCGGAAAAATATCGTGCGCCTGATGATGGCCGAGCACCCGGAATCGTGCATTGTCTGCTCCAAAGGCAACCGGTGCGAACTGCGGGCACTGGCCGCACGCCTTGGCATTGCCGAAACCCGTCTCTATCCCATGCCCAACCACAAACCCTATGAGGAATTAAACCCCTTTATCGTGCGGGATCTGAGCAAGTGCATTTTATGCGGCAAATGCATCCGCGCCGACCACGAACTGGTGGCCACAGGAGCCATTGACTACAATGACCGGGGCTTTTGCTCCAGGCCAGCCACCCTCATGGAAAGGCCCCTGGAAGACTCCACCTGCACATTTTGCGGTACCTGCGTGTCAATGTGCCCCACAGGAGCCCTTTCTGCCAAGCATGCGGGCTATGTCGGCACCCCGGAAAAACAAAAGGACTCTATCTGCGGTTTCTGCGGGGCCGGCTGCAGTCTGGCCATGGGCACCTCCGGCGGCCGGGTGGTTGAGGTCAATCCCTTAAAACTCAAGGGCAGCGTTAACGGTTCCACCCTTTGCGTGCGCGGCCATTTTGCCCATGATTTTCTAAACAATGCCGGCCGGCTGCACCAGCCCTTGATTCGCACCCGGAACGAAAACGGTGATGAAAAATTTGAACCTGCGGAATGGAACAAGGCGGTTTCCCGGGCCGCAGAATCCCTGGCGGAAATCAAGCGCACCCACGGACCCGGCAGCATTGCCTTTATCGGCTCGCCCAAGTGCAGTACAGAAGAAAATTATCTTTTCCAGAAAATCGCCCGGGTGATGTTCGGCACCAACAACGTCACCAGCACCGGCACGATCAACGGCCAGACCCTGCTGCGCCGCATGGAGGAAAAAACCATGGGCGCAGCCCGCACCATGCCCTTGTCCGAACTGGAAAAGGCAGAGGCCATTGTAACTGTATGCTTTGACCCGGACAACACCGTGCCGGTTGCCGGCTATCACGTCAAGCGGGCCGCCCGGGCCGGCACGCCCCTGGTGACAATCGATGCCCGCAAAACGCGCCTTGCCGGATTTGCCGGAGCGCGAATCCGACCGGAATCCGGAATGGAGCCAAACGCGCGCATCCCGGCACTGATATACGCCCTTGCCGACAAAATCGCTGATCCCGGCGGAACCAGCACCGATTTTATCCGGCAATACACCAGCGGCTGGGAGGAGTGCAAAGCCGCCATTGATTCCCTTTTGTCCGCTCAGCCCCTTTCAGCCGCAGAGGAAAGGGAGATAAAACGAGCGGCTCAAATGCTTTCAGGCCGGAAAATCGGCCTTGTTCTGGGCGCGGATGTAATGGAGCAGGCCCACGGCACACAGATCGCTGATGCCGCCTTTGACCTGATCCTTGCAGCGGGCAGCATCGGCGCCTCCAACGCCGGCATTTTCATCCCGGCTCCGGAAAGCAACACCGTCGGCGCCATGGACATGGGAATGGCCCCGGATCTGCTGCCCGGCAGACACCCCCTTTCCGACCCGGAGGCCAGAAAGCACCTTGAGCGGCTCTGGAACACCAAACTTTCCCCGGATCCGGGACTGGATCTTTGCGGCATTGTCGAAGCCGCGGAATCCGGCCACTTAAAGGGTCTCTACATCATGGGCGAAAACCTGGTACGCACCCTGCCCGATCCTGATCGGGTGGCCAATGCCTTGAAAAAGATTGATTTCATAGCAACCCAGGACATTTTTGAAAACCGCACCACCCGGCTTGCCCACGTGGTACTGCCAGGTTCCGCCTTTGCCGAGAAAGCCGGATCATTTACCAACATGGAAGGCCGGATCCAGTCCTTTTCCCAGGCTGCGACACCGCCCGGACAAGCCCTTGCCGACTGGCGCATTCTCGGCCTGCTGGCCCAGAACATGGGATATCCCGAACAATACACCACCATTGAAAAAATCCGCCAGGAAATCAGAAAAACCGTGCCCATGTATGCAGCCATCGGCAACCACCGCCAGGAATGGATCAAAAATGCGGATGCAGACACGCCTTTTTCCGGAAACGGCCACAGGTTTACATTTGCAGCCGTTGAGCCACCGCCGCAGGCAAGCGGCCAAAAAGGCTTTACAGCCGTACTCGGCCCCCTGCGCTGGCACCTGGCCGGCGGCACCCGCACCAGCCGGTCCGCCAGAATCAACGCCTGGAACCGTGACAATCTGGCCCGGCTGTCTGCCAGTGACATCGGATCCCTGGCCATACCAGAAGGCGGAAAAATCCGCATTGTATCGGATCACGGCGCCATTGAACGCAGCTTTGTGGCCGATCCGGCAGTGTTGCCCGGACAGGTGTTTGTTCCCACGGGATTTTCCGGAAACGAAGCCGCCGCCCTGGCCGGCATAGAGGCAATCCGGACGCCGGCACCGGCATGGCGTACCTGCAGGGTCAGCATTGAGAAAATTTAGATGCCAAGGAGCAAAAGCCAATGGATCCCACGCAATTTGACCGAAGCCGACTCCATGAAATCATCGGGGATTACCGGGACCGCAAATGGGCCTTGATCCCCCTTCTCCAGGAAATCCAGGAGGAATTCGGATTTATCCCCCCGGAATCCATCGAGCCCGTAGCCGAGGCCCTGAACATGTTTGCCTCACAGGTTCAGGGGGTGATCACGTTTTATTCCGGTTTTTCTTTAAAACCCAAGGGCCGCTGCGTGCTGCGGGTCTGCCGGGGAACGGCATGCCATGTCAAGGGAAGCCGGAGCATCCTGCGGCTGGTCAAAAAGGAACTGGAACTCGAGGAAGGCGAGACCAGCTCCGACTACCAGTTCACTCTGGAAACCGTGGCATGCCTGGGAGCCTGCTTTCTGGCGCCGACCATGATGGTCAACAAGGACTACTTCGGCAGGCTCAACCCCACCAAGGTGGTCAGCGTGCTGGGCGAATACCGGAAAGACAAGGAGGATGATTGAGCGCCATGAAAAAACTCACATCCATCGGACAGATCGAATGGCTCAGAAACAGGATTCTTGCGGATTCTGGCAAAAAAAAGACCGAAGTCCATGTCTGCATGACCGGATGCCGGGCCTACGGAGCTGCAGCCGTTCGCGATGCCCTGGCTGACGCCGTCACCCGCCAGGGCCTGGACAAGGAAGTCGAAATCCGTTCCACCGGATGCCACGGGTTCTGCGCCAAGGCCCCGGTGGTGGCAATTGAACCGCTGGGTGTCCAGTATCAGGAGGTGGATCCGGAAGATGCCGCGGAAATCGTGGACAAAACCATCAAGGACCAGCAGTTCATCGAGCGCCTTGCCTACCAGGACCCAAAAACCGGGCGGTTTGTTTATTACAGAAACCAGATCCCCTTTTACCAGAAACAGGTGCGCCGGGTGCTGGCCAACTGCGGCCGGATCGACCCGACCCAAATCGAGCACTACATTGCCGCAGGCGGTTACAGGGCGTTTGTCAAGGCCTTGTCCAAAATGACCCCGGAGACGGTCATTGAAGAAGTGGTTTCCGCAAAACTGCGGGGACGCGGCGGCGCTGGCTTTCCCACGGGCATCAAGTGGCGGTTTGCCAGGCAGTCGCCCACCACCCCCAAGTACGTGGTCTGCAATGCAGACGAAGGCGATCCCGGGGCTTTCATGGACCGGGCCCTTCTGGAAGGCGATCCCCATGCGGTGATCGAGGGCATGATGATCGGCGGCTATGCCATGGGCGCGGAATACGGCATCATTTACGTGCGAGAGGAATACCCCATTGCAGTGGAGCACCTGACCCTGGCCATTGAGCAGGGAAAACAACTGGGCCTTCTGGGCGAAAACATCCTGGGCACAGGCTTTAATTTTGATCTTTCCCTGAAAATGGGTGCCGGCGCCTTTGTCTGCGGCGAGGAAACCGCCCTGATGGCCTCCATTGAGGGCAAACGGGGCATGCCCCGGCCCAGGCCCCCCTTTCCGGCCCAGGCCGGAATTGACCAAAAGCCCACAAACATCAACAACGTTGAAACCCTGGCCAACATTCCGCTGATCATCAAAAACGGCGCTGAATGGTACGGTGAACTGGGAACCGATGCGTCCAAGGGGACCAAGATTTTTTCCCTTGCCGGCAAGGTCAACAACACCGGCCTGGTGGAAGTGCCCATCGGTACCACCATCCGGGAGGTAGTCTATGATATCGGCGGCGGCATTCCCAAGGGAAGGCAGTTTAAGGCCGTGCAGATGGGCGGGCCGGCGGGCGGATGCGTGCCGGCCAGATTTTTAAACCTGCCCATTGACTATGACACCATCCAGCGCATCGGTGCCATCATGGGCTCGGGCGGTCTTGTGGTCCTGGATGAAAACAACTGCATGGTGGAAATCGCCCGGTTCTTTTTAAATTTCACCCAGTCCGAGTCCTGCGGCAAATGCGCCCCGTGCCGGCTGGGCACCACCCAGCTTTTGGAAACCTTATCCCGCATCACCCTGGGCCAGGGACATATCAACGACATTGACACCATCAAGTCCATCGGCCACACCATGGCCGATGCCTCGCTGTGCGGCCTGGGCCAGGCCAGCCCCAAGCCGGCCCTGTCGACCCTGCGCTATTTTGAGCAGGAATACCGCGATCATATCCACGAGCACAGATGCGCCGGTGCGGTATGCGATTCCATGGTGATATCGGCCTGCCAGCACGCCTGCCCTGCCGGCATTGATGTGCCCAATTACGTGGCGGCTATCGGCAGCGGCAACTACGAGGATGCAGTAGAGATCATCCGGGAGAAAAATCCCTTTCCGGCCGTGTGCGGCCGGGTCTGCATCAATCCATGCGAATACAAGTGCCGCAGGGGCGAGCTCGACGAGCCCGTGGCCATCCGGACCCTGAAGCGGTTTGCATCGGATTATTACTATGAAAAATACGGTGCCGAGCGCGAACCCTTCCCGGTGACCCGGTCGGAAAAAGTCGCCATTGTGGGCGCCGGGCCTGCGGGCCTGACCTGTGCCTATTTTCTGGCCAAGCTCGGCTACGAGACCCGGGTGTTTGAAGCCCAGCCGGTTGGCGGCGGAATGTTAAACATCGCACTGCCCGAGTTCCGTCTGCCCAGGGATGTCATTGACATGGAAATCAAGTGGATCGAAAACGCCGGGGTGAAAATCGAGTACAATTCGCCCATTGACGCCAACCACACCCTCACCGACCTCAAAAAGGAAGGATTTGATGCGGTGTTTTTGTCCGCCGGGGCCCAGGCCAGCAAGCGCATCGGACTTCCCGGCGAGGAAGAAGGCCTGGAGGGACTTTACTACGGCTTAAACTTTCTGCGCGACGTGCGCCTTGGCCACGATATGAAACTTTCGGGTAAAACCGTGGTCATCGGCGGGGGCAATGTGGCCATGGACGTGGCCCGCACCGCCCTTCGCGCCGGCTCCGACGATGTTCAGGTCTTCTGCCTGGAAACCCGGGAAGAGATGCCGGCCTGGGACAAGGACGTGGAGGAAACCGAGGATGAAGGCGCCATTTTAAATCTGCAGTTGTCGCCGGAGCAAATCTTTGAGGAAAACGGAAAAGTCAAGGGAATCAGTTTCTCCCGCTGCCTTGCGGTATTTGACCAGGAGGGCAACTTCCGGCCGGAATGCGACATGTCCGATACCCAGTACATTGAAGCCGACAATATCATCATCTCCATCGGCCAGGCCCCGGACACCTCGTTTCTGCCCGAAGACTCCCAGCTGGAAAGGGCCTTGTGGGGTTCTCTGGCAGTGGATGAAAACACCCTGGCCACCAATGTTCCCGGGGTGTTTGCCGGCGGCGATTTCACCACCGGCCCGACCTTTGTGATCCGGGCCATTTCCTCGGGCCGGCGGGCGGCTTTGGCCATCCACAAATACCTTTCAGGCGATCAGACCCCGATTTTCATGCCGGATGAAAAGACCCGCCTGGCCCAGGAAACCGGACTGGCCCTGGAATCGGAAAGCACAGAGGATCAGCCGCGGGTTCAAATCGAAATCGAAAAACCCGAGGACCGCGTCTGCGACTTCAGGGAAGTTGAAAGGGGCTTTACCGCCGAGCAGGCCCATTTTGAAGCCAGGCGGTGCCTCAGGTGCGATCTTGAAAAAGAGAGGAGCTAACCACCATGATTCGATCCATTACCCAGCAGAAACCAATGGAGGAAATCGAGCACCTGCTCGAAGGCATGGACAGGATATTTGTCATCGGATGCGGCACCTGCACCACCCTGACCCGGACCGGCGGCGTGGAACAGGTGGCGGCCATGGCCGAAGACCTGTCTGCCAGGGGCAAGGTGCTCACCGGCACCACAGTGGTCCCCGTGGCTTGTGACAATCTCGCCGCCGATATCCTCTCGGAGTTCGGCGCGCGCATGAACCAGGCAGACGCCTTGCTGGTAATGTCATGCGCCTATGGTGTGCAGACCATGGCCAGCCAGCTCGGCCAGATGGTGGTGCCGGCCCAGAACACCCTGTTTATCGGCAAGGAAAACGCCGCCGGCCAGTTCAACGAGATCTGCACCCAGTGCGGCACCTGCGTGATCGGCGAAACCGGCGGCATCTGCCCGGTGACCACCTGTCACAAGGGGCTTGTCAACGGTCCCTGCGGGGGTACCAACAACGGCAAATGCGAAATCGATTCCAACAAGGACTGCGCCTGGACCATGATCTATAACCGTCTAAAAGAACTGGACCGACTCGATTCCATGCGCACCTACAAAAAGCCGCGCAATCACCTGGGAGAACCCGGCCCGGGCAAATTTCTAATACCGGCGGAGTGACCCCAAAGCATAAAAAAGCGCAACACTCCCAGAATCAATATTTCTTAAGACTTAACACTTAAAACTTAACACTATATTGATAAGGATACTTCCCATGCCATCCGCATTTAAAAAAGCCCTTGATTCCGGAAAATTCGTGGTCACCTCCGAGGTCGCCCCCTCCAAGGGGACCAACCTGGAAAAAATGGCACACCACGTGGAATTGTTAAAAGACAAGGTGGATGCCATGAATGTCACCGATCACCAGAGCTCCGTGATGCGCTTTCCATCCCTGGGCGGCGCGCTTCTGGTCAAAGAAAACGGCGGCGAGCCGATTCTGCAGATGACCTGCCGGGATCGAAACCGCCTGGCCCTGCAGGCCGATCTCATGTTTGCCGCCAGCCGGGGGATCAACAATGTGCTTTGCTTAACCGGTGATTCAGTGATGCTCGGCGATCACAAGGAGGCCAAGGCCGTATTTGATCTGGATTCCAGCCAGCTTGTGGCCGCGGTGCGCACCATGGAGCGGGGCAAGGACATGGCCGGAAACGAGCTGGACGGTGCCGTCAAGTTCTGTGCCGGAGCCATTGTCACCCCCGAGGCCAACCCCATCGAGCCCCAGCTGATCAAATTTGAGAAAAAAATCGAGGCCGGCGCCGAATTCATTCAGACCCAGGCCGTCTATGATCTGGACAATTTCAAAAAATTCATGGATTACGCCCGGCAGTTTGACGCCAAGATCCTGGCCGGGGTGATCCTGCTGACATCTGCGGGCATGGCCCGGTTCATGAACAAAAACGTGGCCGGCGTCATGGTGCCCCAGAACCTGATCGATGAAATGGCGGCCGCCCCCAAGGGCGGAGCCCTGAAAAAGGGTATTGAAATTGCCGGCCGCATGATCGCGCAGATCAAGGAAGAACAAATCTGCGACGGGGTCCACATCATGGCCATCGGCAAGGAGGAAGTAGTCCCGGACATCATGTCCGCAGCCGGGCTTCTGTAGGGATTATCCCGACCACAGAATGGAGGTGTCCACGGACTGCACCGAGGCCGTGCCGGTGAGCACCATGGTCTGAAGCAACTCCTGGCGGATCTGGGCCAGGTAGGCGGATGCCCCGTCCTTGCCTCCGCCGAGCACGGCAACCGAAAACGGCCGGCCGATCATCACGGCATCCGCGCCCAGGGCCAGCATGCGAAGCACATCTCCGCCGGAGCGCACCCCGCCGTCGGCCAGCACGGTGATCTGTCCCTGAACGGCTGCGGCCACATCACGCAGTACCCGTGCGGTTCCGGGCACGCCGTCTAAAACCCTTCCGCCGTGATTGGACACCACGATCCCGGCAGCACCGGCATCCACACACATTTTTGCCTCATCTGCGGTCATCACCCCCTTGACCACGAATCTGGCCGGTATTCGTTCAATGATCTCAGCAAGCCTTGCCGCCGGCTTGGGCGACACCGGCCGGCCCATCTTGCGCAGGGTCACCAGGCCGGCTGCATCCACATCCATGCCGATTACCGAAGCGCCGGCTTCCAGGGCCTTTTCCGCCTTGAAAAACAGCTCCTGGTCCTCCCACGGCTTGATAAAGGGAATGCCCCGGCCATCGAGTTCTTTGATGGCGGAAAACCCGCTTTCATGGATGAAATCCGGCACGCCGTCGCCGGTGCATCCCAGGCAGCCCTCATCTGCGCATGCCGAAAGCTTGGCCAGGATATAGTCCTGCTCCTGCATGCCGCCGCCCATGTTAAACGACACCCCGCCAATGGGGGCGGCGATCACCGGCATGGACAGGTCAAAGCCCAGCAGGGAAAGATCCGTGTCCGGCTCTGCCGCATCATGGAGACAGCGCATGTTAAACCGGATTTCGGAAAGGGCCCGGACATTGTCCTGAAAACCTGATCCCGTGCCCAGACCGCCCATTCCCGGCACCTGCCCGGCACAGGCCCGGCCGTCGCACACCGGGCAGACCCGGCAATATCCCTTCATGAGGGTGCGTGCTTTTTCGCGTATTTCTTCCATTGGTTTGTTCCTTTCCGCGTTTGCCCGTCTGATGAAAAAAAATACCTTGTGCCTGTCAACCCAACAAAGTTATTGTGCAACTATAGTAAATTGCTGGATAATGTTCAACCCCGCTGCCCGATACCCGCTCTTTTCAATCAAGGGCAGACGGTTCCCGGAATGGATAAAAATTCGGAAGGGATCGGAGATGGAAACCATATGGATTATCGGCTGCGGCAGATTCGGCCGGATTGCACTGGAAAGGCTTGCTTCAGGCAAGCGCATCACCAGATTCGTGGTGGTGGAACCAAAGCCTGAGCATTTTCCAGAGCCCGGGGCAAATGTGGAAATTGTCCGTCAGGACGGGGTGGATTTTCTAAAGCAGCATCTGTCCGGGCAAAACATTGCGGACTGGATCATTCCCGCCCTTCCCGCGCATTTGGCTGCGCTTTGGCTCATGGCCGATGCTGCACCGGCACAAATCCGGCGCTGTGACCCGCCCGAAGGCCTGGAAAAACAACTGCCCAACCCCATGTTCGGCCATACCGGGGATATCTACACAAGCATGGCGGATTTTATGTGCCCGGACAACTGCCCCGAGCCGGCGGATTACTGCCCTCCCACCGGTAAAAAACGGGAACAGAACCTGTTTGAATGGCTGGAAAAAATGGAATTTGCGGAATTTGAAATCCGGGTGATCCGAAGCCATCAGCTTGCCCCGGGCGTGGGCGGTTACAAACCCGAATCCCTGCTTGACCTCAAGCAAAAAGTGTCCCCAAAACCCGGCAAACACCTGATTGCCACCGCATGCAGATGCCACGGTGTTATCACGCCGGTATTGATGCAGGCATAACAGGTCACAGATATTTTTATATCCCTCCTGTGGCCGCAAATTTGTCCATAACCAGCCAGGTTTTCACATCCACCTTGAGATCCGGATCAGCGCACAGACCTGCGGCCTCTTTTGGGGACAAAAAAACGGTTTCAATGTCTTCTGCACTGCCGGTATTGCCGTCAGACGGCTGGCCCTCACAGTCGAGATACACCATGACAATGGATTCGTCTGTAAGGCCTGATGAGACATATATGGGCGGGCTGGTGCGGCGGATGCCGGTGGCCTTCAGACCGGTTTCCTCCCCGAGTTCCCGGACCGCACTTTGCGCCGGGCTTTCACCCGGATCCACCAGCCCGGCGGGAAATCCGTACTGGTAGTCGTTTAACGGCATCCGGAACTCCCGGATCACAACCAGCTTGCCGCTGGGCACATGCCAGGCCACGATAATAACCGCATCCACAATGTCAAATCCGCCGGTTTCAATCTTGGGCAGGTTCTGCCGGGAGACAAAATCCCAGCGCCTTTCATTGCCGTTTTTGTCCGAATACCGGATTTCAAACAGGTTGACAAACCTGCGGTCTGTCAAAGCGGTCTGGCCAAAAATCCGGATTTTTTGATTGCCTGCACTCATTATCGAACCTTGTTTAGGGTGACAGCAAAAAACGGAAATAAGGCCAAAAACATTACGCTGCTGTTTAGGAAACAGGTTGCCGGAATGAATACAGGCTTTTATTTTGATCGCGCTGCCTGCGGTTATGATAAACTTTTACAAATGCAACAACAGCCTTTTTATGTTGTTCTTCGGAGCCTTTGAATTCAATCCCGGTTAAATGGCAGCCCGGCGTATCTGATTTCCGGGTATTTGCCACCCGGCCTTTGACTTTTACCTTTTTTCCGTTCAAATCAAGTGTGATCAGCATAATGCAGGAGCCATTCAATGGTCTTTCTGTTTCCAAAAGGATGCCGTTTTGGCTCAGGTCCAGGGCTTTTGCACTGCCTTGATCCGTTACTTCCCTGTTGTCATCGAAAAGAATGTAGCCGACATCGTTTTCAGTCTGTATTCGAGGGCTTTTTCGTCTGTCCGCAATCGTTTTTGCGCTTTGCTGGCTATCCATTTAATGCACCTTTACACTGAATTCCATGGACAAAGAAAATTTCAGTTGAACTCAATATCATTTAATTTAACCCTGTTCAAGCATTATGACTATTTTTCTCAACGGCAGACAGGCTGGCATCGGCTATTTTGTTAAACGCTGGCTGAAGATCTCTGGCTTCCAAGCGCTATTCCCATGTGCAGGGCCTTGAGGTTGGCTTCCCGGAATCTTTCATCAAAGCGGCCGGCCACGGCTGATTCCAGGCTGGGGGTGGAAACGATTTGAGTCAGGGCGGCCACGGCACCGAGCACGCAGATATTCAGCCCCCGGGTATTGCCCATCTCCTGTTTGACCTGATCCTGAAACGCCAGCTGCGCCAGACGGGCTTCAGCGCTTTTGTCCACTTTGACCAGGGCGGTGTCAGTGATCAGCAGGCCGCCGGGGCGGATGGTGGGATGGTATTTGTTGTATGCGGTCTGGGTCAGGCAGACCAGGACATTGGGCTGGACCACCTTGGGGTAGTAAACGGGCTTGTCCCAGATGATCACATCGCTTCTGGCAGCCCCGCCCCGGGCCTGGGCCCCGTAGCTCTGGGACTGGACCGCGTTTAAGCCCTCGTGGAGGACAGCGGCTTCTGCCAGCAGAATAGCCGCGGTGATAATGCCCTGCCCCCCGGAACCGGAAAAAACCAGCCTGCACTTTTCCATCATGCCTTCTTTTACGTCTGCTTTTGTTGGTTTTTTTCGATGACTTTTTCGTACTCCCGGCAGTATTCCGGAAGCTCTTTTTTCACAAACACGCCCCGCTCGATCAGATCCGGGTCCTGATTCTTTTTTTCAGAACCCACGGCCACAGTGCGATTCTTATAGGTCTCCATCATTTCCGGGGCATCCCCGGCCCGGTTATAGCGTCCAAAATACGTGGGACACTGGGTGAGCACCTCGAGCACGGAAAAACCCTCATGCAAAATGGCATCCCGGATCAGGCGGGAAAGTTCATGCACATGATAGGTTGTGGTCCGGGCCACGAATGTGGCCCCTGCCGCCTCGGAGAGTTTTGCAATGTCAAAGCCGTGATCAATGTTGCCATAGGGCGCAGTGGAGGCCGCGGCCGCATAACCCGACAGCGGGGAGAATTGCCCGCCGGTCATCCCGTAAATCCGGTTGTTCATGACAATGGCCGTCATTTCGATATTGCGCCGGGCGGCATGCAGAAAATGATTTCCCCCAATGGCCAGGGCGTCTCCGTCGCCCATGGGAACGATCACGTTTAGCTCCGGCCGGCTCATTTTGATGCCCGTTGCAAAAGCCAGGGCCCGGCCGTGGATGGTGTGCATGGAGTGGAAATCCACATAACCGGAAATCCGCGCCGAGCAGCCGATGCCCGAAACCATGACGATTTCGTTTTTGCTCATGCCCAGCGATTCCACAGCCCGGATCATGGCGTTTAACACCACCCCGTGCCCGCAGCCCGGACACCACATATGCGGGAAAAACCGTTCGCGGATATAGTCTTTGACAGACATCAAATCACCTTGAAATTATACGCCTTTGCCATGCAGCAGCCGCAGGATGTTCTGGATATCCGTGGGGGAAATCAACTGGCCGTCAATGCGGTTGGCAAGATACACCCGCTCGGGCCGGTCCACGGCCAGCTTTACTTCCCGGATCACCTGTCCGGTGTTTAATTCCACCACCACGATATAATCGGCATTTTTGCAGACCTTGCGAACCACATCCCCGGGAAACGGCCAAAGCGTCTGCAGTTCCAACAGGCCCAGCCTTTCGCCGCGCTTGCGGCGGTTTTCCACCAGGTGACGGGCCGAACGGGCGGCCGCACCGTAGGAAACCAGAACCGTGTGGGCATCTTCGATGTGATCCTGCCGAAAAAAAGTCATATTGCCGGTATAATTCTGAATTTTGTCCATGAGATGCCGGATCAGGCCGTAGACAATTTTGGGATCATCTGAAGGAAAGCCCCACATATCATGATACAACCCTGTGACATTGTAGCGGTGCACCCCGCCGAAATCCGACATGGGCAGCCGCCCGTCTTCCCGGGGCAGATAGGGGTGATAGTCCACCCCGCTTTCAACAGATGTCCTGAGCCGCTCCACCAGGGAGATTTCACCCTTTTCGGGAATCACCACCTTTTCGCGCATGTGGCCGGTGACCTCGTCAAACAGCAGAATCACCGGAGTGCGGAAAGTCTCGGCAATGTTGAAGGCCTCCACGGTGATGGCAAACATGTCCTGGTGATTGGAGGCGGTCAGGGCGACAATGGCATGATCGCCGTGGGTGCCATAGCGGGCCTGATTGACATCGCCCTGCCCCACATGGGTGGGAAGGCCGGTGGACGGACCGCCGCGCTGCACATCCACGATTACGCAGGGAATCTCGGTCATCACGGCATAGCCCAGGGCTTCCTGCATCAGGGAAAAGCCGGGGCCGCTGGTGGCGGTCATGGCCTTGCGGCCGGTCAAGGATGCCCCGATAATGGCGCAGATGGAGGAAATCTCGTCTTCCATCTGCAAAAACCGCCCCCCGATCTGCGGCAGCCGGGCGGACATGGCTTCGGCAATCTCGGTGGAAGGCGTGATGGGGTAGCCGGCAAAAAACTCCAGGCCCGCATAAAGGGCGGCCTCCACGCAGACCTCGTTTCCCTGGATGAATTTCACTTTGCCCTGCATCAGTTCAAGTCTCCTGACATTCGACTTCAATGGCAAGGTCCGGGCACCTGTATTCGCACATGCGGCAGCAGATACAGGCTTCCGGATCGGCAGGATAGGCAATGTTGTGCTCATCGAGCGCCAGAACCTGCTTGGGGCAGAAATGCACGCAAATTCCGCAACCCTTGCACCAGGTGCGTTCAATGTGATGGGCTTTTAATTTCTTTTTTGCCATTTTCCAAGCTCCGCGATTCATGAAACAGCATTGTGCCTCTGTCCGCCCAAAAAATCAAGTTTCATTTCAGCGGCAGATTCTTATTGGCCCAATCACGGAGTCAGAATTGATGGCACCGTAAAAAGCTTTTTACCGCGTCCGATGTTGTTGCAGGAAGGAAGCCCTGCGGCCGGGGTCAGTTTTTTCGCTCCTGACCGTTTACGGAGGTTTCCGTAAACGCTCAATGTCGCTTCAAAAACCGACCCCGTCCTTGGACTTCCTTGGAAGTCTGATTTCAGATGGCGCCGTAAAAAGTTCAAGGTCAAGGCTTGCGCAATTTCGAAGAATGCAGCGTACTTAGCCGTACGTGAAATTCTGAGAAATTGCGTGTAACGCAGATATTGGACTTTTTACGGTGCCATCAGAATTGCGGATTCCATCAGTCAGCCCGGTATCACATCATCAGTATTGGTACTCGTGAAAGTTGACTGCGCCGGTATCAATACATTGCAGCCGCCTTTTGAAAACAAAGCCCGGATAAACAAAAATCCGGCAACCGGTCTTTGCGCCGGTTGCCGGAATGTTTGATGGCACCGCAAAAAGGCCCAAATCGGATATAACCGCTAATCAATGAAGAAATAAGTAACGATTTTACTTAACACTTAATCACTTAAAACTTAACACTGCCTGTAAAAAAGACTTTTTACAGGCTCATCAATTGTCAGCAGTAGAAACTGCGGTTATATCATTTTTTGAAAATATATTATTTTTATGAACTATTATGATTGACAAAACTATCTTGATGTTGTTAACTGGTTTCAAACACGCTTTCAGAAAAAGGCAGGGCAATGATTCAGGATCTTTTTACAAACATCGCCAGGTTAAGCATCAAGATGCGGATTTACCGGGCCATTGAGGCTGCGGGAAGCGAGGCCGGAGAGCTCAAGGACCGGGAGATGCTGATTCTTGAAATCCTCAGCACCCAGGGGCCCATGAGCATGAGCGACCTGCTTCGCTTTTTTCCCGGAGTCAGGCAGAGCACCCTGTCCACGGATGTCAAACGCCTCAGATCAGAACTGGAAATGGTGGACATGAAAGTGGACCGAAACGACATGCGGGTGCACTTAATTGAGCTGTCACAGAAAGGCCGTGAAAAGGTTGCGGAGATCAAGGCCCGGCAGGCCAGAAGCTATAAGCCCCTGGCCGCCGCCATTGGCGATGAGCCGGATGAAATTGCCGTATTGCAGCGTGTGGTGGACCGGGCCATTGAACTGGTGGACCGGGAAATCACCCGGCACGCGGAATCCCGGGATTAACCGGCACCATATCCCGGGTGGACTGAAAGCACGAAAAAAAAGGAGACAAAAAATGAAAAAGATATTGACTGTGCTTCTCGTTGCGGTCTGCCTGGTGGCTTTTGCCGGCACATCCGCATCTGCCGGAGACAAACAGCGCCATCGGTGGGAAGGCGTTGCCATCGGGGTGGGTGCGGCCATTGTCGGCCATGCCATTATCAGCAGCTACTACAACAGCGGCCCGGACCATGTCACCGTGATCCACCAAAACCGGGGTCACCGGGCATACCCGCCGCCGCGCTACAGCCGGGGTCACTCAAGGGCCCGGGGCCACTGGAAAGCCCGGAGCCACAGCCGGTACGAGAAAAAAGGCCCGGTTTATTACGAGGAAAGACACGTGAAGATCATCCGGAAGGGTTTCGCTCAACAGAGATCCCGAGCTTCTGCATACGGTGGCGCAAGGTACTGTAATGAAGGCCCAAAATCTCGGCGGCACCACCGGGTCCGCTGATCTTGCCGTTTGTGGTCTTCAGCACCCGGCGGATGTGTTCGGCCATCACCTCATCTAAAGTCGGCATGGGGCCGGATTCCCGCAGTTCGTCCGTATCCTGCAAAAGCGACGCATTTTTCCGGAAAAATCCGGAAAAGGAAATCCGGCCCCCCTGGTATTGAATCAGGGCCCTTTCCACGAGATTTTCCAGTTCCCTGACATTGCCGGGCCAGTCATGGGCCAGCAGCTGACGCAAAGCCCCGTTCTGCAGCTCAGGAGGCTGCTTGATTTTCAACTCTTGTGCCTTTTTTTGCATGAAAAAATTCACCAGCTCGGGAATATCTTCCTTTCGCTCGCGCAGGGGCGGGATGGAAATGGGGAACACATTGAGCCGGAACCACAAATCCTGCCGGAAACATCCGTCTGCCACCATGTCCTGAAGGTTGCGGTGGGTGGCGGATAAAATGCGGACATTGACGGCAATCTCCCTGGACCCGCCCACTCTTTCAATGACTTTTTCCTGCAGCACCCGCAGCAGGCGAACCTGTGCCTGGGGGGAAAGCTCTCCGATTTCATCCAGAAAAATGGTGCCCCGGTCGGCCCTTTCAAACCGTCCTTTTTTTCTTTCAACAGCACCGGTAAACGCCCCTTTTTCATGCCCGAACAATTCACTGTCCATGAGACTTTCGGCAATGGCCCCGCAGTTGACCTTGATTAACGGTCCGTTTCGCCTGTGGGAATGGTTATGAATAAAATTGGCGATCACTTCCTTGCCCACCCCGGTTTCGCCCAGAATCAAAACCGGGCTGTCCAGCCCGGCCACCTGCCGGGCCATTTCCGTAACCTGATGCAATCCCTGGTCTGCACCAATGATCTCAGTCTCTGTCTTTTCATGCAGCCGCGCGTGAAGATGACGGATATCATCTGTGAGCTGCCGGTTTAACTCAAGCACCTCCCGGTGCTGCAGCACATTGGACATGGCAATGGCCACGGGCTCATGGAGAATCTGCAGCAGCTCGGCCTGCTCCCTGGTGTACTGGTTACGGCCGGCCGTCGACACCCAGAGGCCCCCGATACGGTTTCCCTCCAGTTCCAGCCGGATCATGATAAAGGAAATGTCGGTGTCCAGGCCCAGCCGGGTGAACAAGTCCAGCAGGTCCGGATCCTGCTCCAGGTTATTGACCACCATATAGGCTTCCAGGTCCACCTGTTTTTGGATCCACCTGGCCCGCATCTCCCGGGTGTCGGGCAGCGAGACTTCCCGGCCGTATTTTTCCGCGGTTTTTGAAATTTTTCCCGCAATATTGCGGATCATGTTTTTCTGCGGGTCAAACAGCACCAGAGATATAAAGCCGGCGGGCAAATACTGATTTACATACTGCTGCATCCGTTTCAGGGCCACTTCAATATCCAAACTGCTGCAAATCCGGACAGTGGCCTGCCGAAAAAATTCATTGCCATCCACCTGCATAATATCCCCCGGATATTTAGTCATATACAACCAATTTGTCATATATGACAAATTGGTTGATTCATATATGACAAATACAACCTTTCTTCTTTTTTACTTACTGAAATAATTTAATTTATTTTTTTGGCACAGATCTGGCATTACCACAAATAAAAGCTTTTTACGATTCTATCGAATATCAAAAATGATGTGCTCGTAAAAAGTCGATTTTCAAATGGCGCCGTAAAAGTTCAAGATCAAGGCTTGCGCGATTTCGAAAAATGCAGCGTACCTATCCGTACGTGAAATTCTGAGAAATCGCGCGTAACGCAGATATTGAACTTTTACGATGCCATCAAAAATGGCACGAATTATTATAACATACAATAGAGGAAAGGAGAGATGACAATGAAACAATTAAAAACGGGTATGTACGTGATTCTGATGGGAGCCCTGATCTGCTCTTTGACCGCCTGTGCAGCCACCGGCAGCCGCATGGCAGCATCAACTGCCGACGACTGCGGAATGAAGCCGGGCCAAAAACTGATGATCATCGGCGTCTCCGATAATGATCAAGCAAGAAAACAATTTGAAGACGCCTTGTGTCGTGAGTTTAAAAATCAGGGAGTGGAGGCGGTTGCAAGCTATTCGGCAATCCCGGAGGCTTCCGGACTCGACCGCGAAACACTTCTGAAACAAGCCGGTAACCGGGGAATCGATTTCGTATTTCTGGCCCGGGTGGCCGGCATGGAGGAAACATATGCGTTCTCCTCCTATGATCCGGTGTTGTTCTACCTGGGCCCTGGCGATACCGGTGGTAACTGGTCTGCGCATCAGCAGCAGTATATTCGTCAAAACGCCACAGCATGGAAACATGTGATGGTTGAAGCCCGGCTCTATGATACCAAAACCGGAAACGCCCTGTGGTCCGACACCCTGGATATCGCCAGGCCGGCAAAAAATCTTTCCGTACAAAAGGTCATCAACAAGGCGGTCAAACAGATTCCCGGCGCCATTTCCGGGCACTGCCCGACCAACAACAGCTAGGCCCGGGCAGGATTCCGGCTCCGTGGATAAAAAGCTGCAGGCAGGGGTGATATAATACCCCTCCTGCAGCCTGTCGGGCAGAATCTCCTTTTGACAATTTCCAAACCAGGGTTGTTTCCCCGGCCCCGGCTCTGCTATAGAAGAGGAAATATGAAAAGGAGTCCTTGCCCATGAATGATAAAACCCTTTATACACAATGCGCTTATTGCGATGGGGGAACCTGTTATCCGGCTGCAAACCTCAACGACCCCCTGCCCGCCATTGAAAAAGCGCCCGCAGCGTGCCCCATGCGTCAGTATGAGCAAGTCGTCCGCGAGGGGATCACCCACTATCACCGAAGCAATATTCAGGAATTCGCCCGCCGGGCCTCAATCCAGGAAGCCCAGTGTTATGAGTTTGACGGCCGGAACTTAAGAACCCGGATTCCGAGAATTGAAGAGACCATGCAGTTTGCCGCAAAGTGCAATTACACCTCCCTGGGTTTGGCCTTTTGCATCGGCCTGCGCAGAGAGGCACGGGAGGTTTCAAAAATTTTCGAAGCCGGCGGATTTGATGTGGCCTCGGTCTGCTGCAAGGTGGGCAGAACGCCAAAGGAATCCATCGGTTTGACAGGAGAAGAAAAAATTCGGGGCCCGGATGCCATGGAATCCATGTGCAATCCCATTGTTCAAGCCGAGCTGTTAAACCGCCAGGAGGTGGACCTGGCCATCATGCTGGGCCTGTGCGTGGGGCATGACACCCTGTTTCTTAAATACTGCAAAGTACCTTGCACGGTATTGGCGGTCAAGGACCGGGTGCTGGGCCACAATCCCCTGGCCGCCATTTATCTGTCTGCAACCCCCTATTACGGACGTCTCAAAAATCCGGCCAGGCTTCCCGGGACAAAAGGGGAACGGGAAAAAATCGACATCATGGCAGAGGATGGGCCCGGAAAAAACGGAAGTTAAAACCACAGGGGCGGTTTATGGACGCCGCAAAAGGCGCAGCAATTCTGAAAGGGACCGGGTGTTGACCACATCATTGCGGGTCAGCCATCCCCGGCGCGCCGCGGCAATACCGTTTTCCATCAATTCGAGATTTTCAACGCTGTGGGCATCCGTGGAAACCGCCATGCGCACCCCGGATTCTGCGGCCATCTTGCAGTAGGGACTGGGCAAATCCAGCCGATCCGGCTGGGCGTTTAACTCCAGGATCACGCCCCGGTCTTTTGCCGCCAGGATGATCTTTTCCAGGTCAATTTCCATTGGATCCCGGGTATTGATGAGCCGGGCTGTGGGATGGCCCAGGATATGGCAATAGGGGTTGTCCATGGCCCGGATGATCCGCTCGGTCTGCTTTTTTTCATCCATGCGCTGCTGGTAGTGCACCGAACAGACCACCAGATCCAGTTGGGCCAGCACGGAATCAGCCAGGTCCAGGCGTCCGTCGGCCAGAATATCAACTTCCATTCCCTTGAGCAGCCGGAAGCCGGAAAACTGTTCATTAATGGCATCGATTTTCTCCATGTACTGAAGGACCTGCTTTTCATTGAGCCCACCGGCCATGGCCACTTTCTGGGAATGCTCGGTAACGGCCAGGTATTGATATCCCATGGAAATAGCTCCCCGGGCCATTTCCTCAAGACTGCCGTGGCCGTCTGTGCGGCGGGTGTGGCAGTGCAGATCTCCCCGGATGTCACTTCTTTTTAGCAGGGCAGGCAGGCGGTTTTCTGCAGCGGCCTCGATTTCACCCAGATTTTCGCGCAGTTCCGGCGGGATATAAGTCAGTCCCACTGAGGCATAAACTTCTTTTTCAGTTTTTCCGGCAACCCGCTTTTCCCCCTGGTACACCCCGTACTCGTTAATCTTGTACCCCTTGTCCTGGGCCAGTTTGCGAACCGCGATGTTATGGGCCCTGGAACCGGTAAAATAATGCAGGGCCGCCCCGTAGCTGACCTGGGCGACGATGCGCAGATCCACCTGAAGTCCCGAACGCAGGATCACACTGCTTTTGGTTTTGCCGTGGGACAAAATGTTTTTCACCCCTTCAAAGGAAACAAAGGCTTCCATGACATCCTTTTCCCGATCCCGGGCGCAGGTGACCAGAACATCGAGGTCCCCCACGGTTTCCTTTCCCCTGCGGAAACTGCCGGCCACCCTGACCCGGCGCACACCTTCGATATCCATGAGGTACTGTTCCAGAGCCCTGGCATGGACGGCCGCATCGCTCCACAGCAGGCGTTTTTCCCCGGATTTTTTCACCCGGCCCAGGGATTCAATAATATGCTGCTGGCTTTTTTCCCCGAAACCGCTTAAATCAGCGATCTGCCCGCGCCGGGCGGCCCGTTCCAGATCTTCGAGACTGGCAACGCCCAGGTGCTTGTAAAGCTGGGCGGTTTTTTTGGGCCCAAGAGAAGGCACCTGCATCAAGTCCAGCAGGGACACGGGCAGCTCCTGGCGAAGCCGGCGCAGTTGCTCAAGCCCCCCGGTTTCCACGATTTCCCGGATCTTTGCAGCCAGATCCCGGCCGATGCCCCGATACTGGCTCAGATCTTTGTTGGCCTTGACAAGGGAGGCCACAGGTTCAGACATCTGCTCGATAACCCGGGCCGCCTCCCTGTAGGCCCGGACCCGGAACGGATTGTCGTCCCGGATCTCCAGCAGATCCGCCACCTGATTGAGAAGATCCCGGATTTCATTGTTTTGCAGAAACATTGCACTTCTCCCCCGGGCATGATCAGCGCCCGTTTGCCAATTCCTGTTATACCGCCTGCCGGTCGCATGGCTTAAAACCCTAAGTATCGATGCTTGGAACGGTCGTCAAGGATTTTTAACATTACAAATTCACTGCCGATTCCACTGAAGCAAATGGTATGCACGGAATTTCCTTTTGCATCGCCCGGGCGCCTCTGGTATAGAAAAATGGTTTAAACGCAAACAGCCCAAAACACACAGGAGACCATACCCATGGCCATCAGCCAGGAATTGCTGGAAATTCTGGTATGCCCCCAATGCAAAGGGACCATATATCTCAACAACCGCGGCGACGCCCTGATTTGTGACAACTGCAGGCTTGAATTTGAAATCCGGGACGATATTCCGGTGATGCTCGTTGACGAGGCCCGGCCGCTTGACGATTAACTGCCTGAATCCGAATACAAACCACGGCAACAGACAGTGTTTTCCATGAGCCAGCCATCTGCGCCCGCACCCGCAAAGCTTGTCATCAGCGCCTTTATGGCGGACAAGGAATTGATCAGGCCTGTTGCCGGGCGGCTTTCTGAGGCCTTCGGCCCTGTGGACATGATAAGCCGATGGCTTGCCTTTGACTACACCCGGTATTACGAGCGGGAAATGGGAAGCGGGCTGTTTCGGCGCATGCTTGCATTTCAAAATATGATAAGCCAGGATGCGCTGTCGCAAATCAAACATACCTCCAACGCAATTGAAACCGAATTTGCAGATAATGACAAGCGCAGGGTCAATATTGACCCGGGATATCTGCTGCGGGAGCGGTTCGTACTGGCCACCGGGAAAAACTTTTCCCACCGGATCTATATCGGCGAAGGGATTTATGCGGATTTGACCCTGATTTACCAAAAGGGCGATTTCCAAACCCTGCCCTGGACCTATCCGGATTACGCAGCCGGGGAAATGTCGGAATTTCTCCACCAAGTGCGCCGCAAATATATTTTTGACATAAAGGAGGCAGCAACGCAGGCCAATGATTAAAAGCATGACCGCTTTTGCCGGCATTGAACACAGCCTGGACAACATCACCGTCACCGTGGAGATGCGCGGCTACAACAGCCGTTACCTGGACTTGGCCGTGAAACTGCCCTCTTCCTACGGCTGGCTTGAAGATATGGTCAAGCAGGCGGTTGGCCGTTGCATCAGCCGGGGCCGCACTGAAGTCCGCATCCAAATCCGGGCTGATGAACAGACCTGCTGGAATTTTGCAGTCAACCCGCAACTGGCAGACGCCTATTACGCGGCTTTGGATGAACTCAAACACCGCTTTGGCATCACCGAAGCCATTGGCATTTCGCATCTGGCGGGGGTCAGCGGCATTATTGAAACCGTGGAAAATCAAGCAGACGCAGAGACTTTGTCCCTTGCAATGGAGCAGGCCATGCAAAAGGCCCTGGAAGCCTTTGAGGCGATGCGCGCAGATGAAGGACAGGCCATGGCACGGGACATAGAAGCGCGCCTGGCTTTTATCGAAAGCTGCATTGAGCGCATTGACACTCTGCGCCAGGGCCTGGTAGAAGCCTGCCGTCAGAGAATTCAGGCCCGAGTATGGGAACTTACCGCCGACCATGTGGAAATCGACCCCACGCGCATTGCCCAAGAAGCCGCCATACTGGCGGACAAAAGCGATATTTCCGAGGAATTGACCCGGGCCGCAAGCCATGTCCGGCAGTTCTGGCAGATTATGGAAGCGGATGCACCTGCCGGAAAACCGCTGAATTTTTTATTGCAGGAGTTGAACCGGGAATTGAACACCATGGGGGTGAAAGCCGGCAGCGCTGATATTTCCCATATTGTTGTTTCCGTGAAAACCGAACTGGAAAAGCTCCGGGAGCAGGTCCAGAACATCGAATAATATTGACCCTCAACCCAACCAGTCCCAGGAGAGCCCATGGACTACAATTTGCTAAACATCGGCTTCGGCGGATCCATTGTCGCCGAAGAAGTCATTGCCATCCTGTCTCCCAACTCCGCGCCCATGAAACGGCTCAGAGACGACGCCAGGGATCAGAACCGTTTAATTGACGCAACCCACGGACGGCGCACCCGTTCCATCATCATTACCAAAACCAACCATATCATTCTTTCAGCCATGCAGGCGGAAACCATTTCCCAGCGATTTTCAATGCTGAAAGAAAAACAGCGGGACAAGCAGGCCGGCAAGGGTTAACCGGAAAATGACCGATATGGACAAAACCACATCCGGACGCCAGAGAACCGGACGCCTCTTTGTCTTATCCGCCCCCTCGGGCACCGGCAAAACCACCCTGTGCCGCCGCATCCTGCCGCAGCTGGAAAACATGGTCTTCTCCGTCTCCTACACCACCCGCCCGCCCAGGGCCGGGGAAACGGATGGCAAGGACTACCATTTCATCTCCGCAGCCCGATTCGAGCAAATGATCCGGGAAAACCGGTGGGCGGAATGGGCCAGGGTCCATGACAATTATTACGGCACCAGCGCAGACGATCTGGCCCGGGACATGGCTGCCGGCTATGACGTTTTATTAGACATTGATGTCAGGGGCGCGCGGCAAATCGTTGAACGATTTGCCGGAAGTGTTACCCTTTTTATTATGCCCCCGTCTTTGCAAGATTTGCGAAAGCGCCTGGAAAAAAGGGGCAGTGATGATAAGCAGATCATTGAAAAACGCTTGCGTGCAGCCGCCGAGGAGATGGCATGTCGCCATGAATACCGTTATATTATTGTCAATGACCGAATAGAGCGGGCTGCACAGGAACTGCTGACCGTCATTGAAAACAACCGCCAGCCAGTTGGCTGCCATTTCAACCCTGACTCCGGAACCGGATTGTGAAACCCGATCATATGACCAAGGAAGAAATCATCTATGGAATCCACCCGGTCACGGAGGCCTTAAAAGCCGGCCGGCGAAAGGTCTCGCGGGTCTATATCAGCCGTGAAAATCCCGGCAAACGCGTAAACAAGCTTGCGGAAAAAATCCGGAAAAACGACATTTACGTGGAAGCGGTCAGCGGCGAGCAGTTAAACAAACTCAGCCGGAGTGATTATCACCAGGATATTGCCGCCCGGGTCAGCCCGCTTCCCACAATGGCCGGGTCACGGCTCCTGGAGGCGAAACCCGGAATCGGACCTGATGCCTTTTTCCTGGTGCTCGACAGCGTGGTGGACCCCCAGAACTTAGGCGCCCTGGTCCGCACGGCCGTGTGCATGGGCGCAGATGCGGTCATCATCTCCCGGGACCGGTCTGCGGGCCCCGGGCCTGCCGCATCCCGGGCTTCTGCCGGCGCCATGGAGCATGCCTGTATCTGCGTGGTCACCAACCTGGCCAATTACATGAAAGACTTGAAAAAAAACGGATTCTGGATTATCGGTCTGGATCATATGGCGCACCAATCCATTGCCGAAACCGATATGACCGGAAAATGCGCTCTTATCATCGGCGGGGAAGACACGGGCATCCGCCCCCTGGTTAAGCGCCGGTGCGATTTTCTATGCGCCATCGCCCAATCCGGGCCGGTCAATTCACTCAATGCGTCCGTGGCCGGCGGCATGGCCGTCTACGAGGCAATGCGCCAGCGGCGAACGGCCGCCTTGAAAAAAAATAATGCAAAAACCCGTTGATTTCTTTTTTTTTACAGGAAAGGATCCGCATACCATGAGTACAGCAGAGTCCATCACCATTGATAAAAACGGAAAGCTTTCCGTGCCCGGCCATGTCATCATCCCCTTTATCGAAGGCGACGGAATCGGACCCGACATCTGGCGCGCCACTCAACCTGTCCTTGATGCAGCGGTTGAATACGCATACAAGGGAGATCGCAAAATCGAGTGGAAGGAAATCAACGCCGGTGAAAAAGGATATCAGAAGACCGGCCAATGGCTCCCGGAACAATCCCTGGAAGCCATCCGGCAGCACGTGGTGGCCATAAAGGGCCCTTTGACCACACCGGTGGGAAAAGGCATGCGCAGCTTAAACGTGACCATCCGCCAGGTGCTGGACCTGTATGCCTGCGTGCGGCCGGTAAAATACGTCCCCGGGGTGCCCAGCCCCATGAAACACCCGGAAAACATCAACATGGTGGTGTTCCGGGAAAACACCGAGGACTTGTATGCCGGCGTGGAATTTCAGGCCGGGAGCCCGGAGTCGGAAAAACTCATCTCGTTTTTAAAAGACGAGTTGAACCAAACCATTGCCGCAGGCTCCGGCATCGGGATCAAGCCCATGAGTGCAAAAAACACCAAGCGCCTGATGGCCAGCGCCATTGTCTATGCAAGAGACAACGGGTATCCGAGCGTGACCCTGATGCACAAGGGCAATATCATGAAGTACACAGAAGGCGCCTTTGCCAGCTGGGGCTATGAAGCCGCCCGGGAACAATTCGGGGATATCACCGTCACCGAAGATGAGGTGTACGAAAAACACAACGGCACTGCCCCGGAAGGCAAAATCGTGATCAAGGACCGGATCGCGGACATGCTGTTTCAGCAGGTGCTTCTGCGCCCCGAGGAATTCGGGGTCATTGCCACGCCCAACTTAAACGGCGATTATATCTCCGACGCCCTGGCCGCCCAGGTGGGCGGGCTTGGCATGGCGCCCGGGGCCAATATCGGAGACCAGTGCGCGGTATTTGAAGCCACCCACGGCACCGCCCCCAAGTATGCCGGCCGCAACAAGGTCAATCCCAGTTCCCTGATTTTATCCGGGGCCATGATGCTCGATCACATGGGATGGACAGAAGCTGCCGGACGCATCCGCAGCTGCCTGGCTGAAACCGTCAAAAGCGGCAATGTAACCTATGACCTGGCCCGTCAGATTAAAGGCAGCTGCAAGCTCTGCTGCTCAGAGTTTGGAGAGGCCATTGTGGAAAACATCTGCAGCTACCCGGAAAAATGCTGATTTTCAGGCCCGCCTTGGCCGCGCCCTGATCAACGCGGTTTTTCCGGAAATCTGCCACGGCTGCGGCCGCTTTATGCCGGAGCGCGCCAAACAGACGGGCAGCCGGCCGGAGCCGACGGGACAGTCCGACAAGCGCGACTTTGTCCTCCGGGTTCTGGAACCGGTCCTGTGCCCCGGCTGTCTGGCCGATATCCCCGTTGTGGACTCCCCCATATGCCCCTGCTGCGGCCGGCCGCTTAAAAGCCGGCAGGATGGGGATCACATGTGCGGCCGGTGCATCACAGAAAAGCGCAGTTTTTCAAAGGCCCGCTCGGCACTGGTTTATGACGGCGCCGTACTTGCACTGATTCATTCCTATAAGTACAACAGCCGCACTTGCCTGGCAAAGCCATTGGGCCGGCTGCTTTATGAAGAATTTATCCGGCAGTTTGATCCGGAGGAAATCGACGCGGTCATGGCCGTGCCCCTTCACGCCAGACGGATGCGGCAGCGAGGCTACAACCAGTCGCTTCTGATGATCCGGCACTGGCCCGAAATGGCCGCAGAACACCGCCATTTCCAAAACTGGGAAGTTATTTGCCATGACCGGGCCCTCTGCCGCAAAACTCACACCCGGCCCCAGACCGGCCTGGACCGAAAGGCAAGGGCAAAAAACATCCAAGGCGCTTTTGATGTCTCAGAGCCCGGATTTTGCAAGGACCGGAGCCTTCTTTTGGTCGATGACGTAATGACCACCGGCGCAACCCTGGACGAATGCGCAAAAGCCCTGTACCGGGCCGGGGCGGCCAGGGTCAGCGTGCTTACCCTGGCCCGGGCCCTGTAAACATTTCAACCCAAAGCCTGAACTGAGCGCAATACAATGGAAAAAGCCTTGATCCATGATCCTGCAAGCCCATCCGGCGCGCGGCTGACAGCTGCGGTATGCCAGTTTGACGTTGCTGTGGGCGATGTGGACAAAAACGTTTCAACCGGCCTGGCCGCCGCTGAAAACACCTGCAAAAGCGGGGCGCAGCTGGTGGTGATGCCCGAGCTGTGGTCCTGCGGCTATGACGGGGAAAAAATAGCAGCGCATGCCCGAAAGACGCCTGAAATCATCGATTTTCTGGCCGGACTGGCAAAAACTTACGGCGCGGTCATTGCAGGCTCCCTTCCGGAGGAAGCATACGGCCATGTGTACAACACCATGTTTGTCATCAACACCAGCGGGCAGACTGCTGCAGCCTATCGCAAGATCCATTTGTTTCCCCTGCTGGATGAGGACAAATGGTTTGCCCCGGGCCGTCAAAGCATGATATTGGACTGCCATGGAATCCCGGCCGGATGCATGATCTGCTATGATCTGCGGTTTGCGGAAATGGGCGTGCACCTGGCCGCAGGCGGGGCGCGCATGATCGTGGTCTGCGCCCAGTGGCCGGCCGTGCGCATTGATCACTGGGATGCCCTGCTCATGGCCCGGGCCATTGAAAACCAGGTATTTGTAGTGGCTGCCAACAGATGCGGGGATGCAGACTCCGGGTTCAACGGTCATTCCCGGATCATCGCCCCGGACGGTGCCATTCTGGCCAATGCCGGGCAAATTCCGGCACATGTTTCCGCCGAACTGGACTTTTCCGTAATTGACAACCTGCGCACCCGGTTCTGCCCGGTTGCCCAACGCGTGCCTGCGGCATATCCGACGGCTTAAACACACAAAGAAAACCCTATGTTTTTCACGCGGCACCAGGGCCTGACATATGCCTGTTTTTCAAATCTTTCCGCCTGTCCGGGCGTGTTTCACGCATTTTTTACACGCCTGGGCCACCGGTCGCAGACAGGTTTGAAAGAAACGGATTTCAGCACAGCAGACAGCACCCGTCAAAACCGCACCCGGGCGGCCCGGTGCACGGGGGCCGCTGATCTGGTTTTTCTCAGCCAGGTCCACGGCACCAATGTATCGGTTATATCCTCCCCGGTGGATATCCATGAAGCCGCGGCAAACGCGCCGGAAGCCGATGCAATCATCTCCGGCCTGCCCGGTGCCGGCCTGACCGTTCGCACAGCAGACTGCCAGGCCGTGTTGCTTCATGACCCGGTCGGCCATACAACAGCCGCCATTCATTCGGGCTGGCGCGGAAGCATTGCCGATATCATCGGCCGGTGCATTCACACCATGAGGAAAAAATTCGGCACTGATCCCGAAAACCTGATCGCGGGCATCGGCCCGTCGCTGGGCCCGTGCTGCGCGGAATTTGTCCACTATGAAACCGAGATCCCGGAAAAATTCTGGAAATACAAAGACGATCAGCACCGATTTGATTTCTGGCAGATCAGCGTGGATCAGCTCCGGGCCGCAGGGGTCAGAAAGTCGCAAATCGAGCTGTCCCATATGTGCACCCGGTGCAATCCCCGGCTGTTTTTCTCCTACCGGGGGGAAAAAGCAACCGGGCGCATGGCTGCAGTCATTGGTCTGAAAAAAGAAAAAAACAGGACACAAAATGAATGAAAATACCGGCGGCCGGGTTGTGCAGGAAACCATTGAACTAACGGAGAACAAAAGGATTTCAGGCAGCTATTTCCGGCTGCGGACCCGATGCAGCGCCCATTACGCCAATGCCGGAGCCGGACAGTTTGTCACCCTCAGGCTTCTGGACCAGACAGAGCCGCTTTTGCGGCGGCCCTTTTCCATCCACCAGGTAACCATCGGCACAAACGGGATCCCGGAAATCGAGATTCTTTACCGGGTGGTGGGGGGATTTACATCAAAACTGAGCCGGCAGCCCGCTGGCAGCCGCCTGGATCTTCTGGGTCCGCTCGGCCATGGGTTTACTGTAACCGCCCACACCAGGCCCGCAGCTGTTGTGGCCGGCGGCATCGGTGTGGCCCCGCTTGTTTTTCTGGTATGGCAGTTAAAGCTGGCAGGAATGGATCCGGATCTGATCACTGTGTTTCTGGGCGGGCAAACCAAAAACGATATTTTGTGCAAAGACCGATTTGACCACATGGGGGTGCGGACCAAAACCGCCACGGAAGACGGCAGCCTGGGTTTCCACGGCCTGGTCACAACCCCCCTGGAAACCTGGCTGAAAACTGCCGCTCCGGCCATGATCTATGCATGCGGGCCCCATGGAATGCTTATGGCTGTTGGAAAAATCGCCCGGTCGGCCAACATCGCCTGCGAGCTTTCCATTGAAACCCTGATGGCCTGCGGTCTGGGGGTGTGCATGGGCTGTGCGGTCAAAACCCGCGAAAACAGTGAAGGCTACCAGCACGTGTGCAAGCACGGCCCTGTTTTTAACGCCGGGGCCCTGACCTAACCCATCCAGCGCGGCCGGGTCACGTAAAGCCGGGAGTCGATCAACCCCTCGGTTCTGTACTTGGCCGCCTCCAGGTATTCCGGGTCCGTGACCATTTGGACGAATGCCGAGCGCGACGGATACTGCACCAGCAGGACCGCATCCCAGTAATCATCACCGATAAAGGTCATCACACCGGTGCCGTAATACAGCACCCGGCCCCCGATTTTTGTGAGAATCGGGTAAATCAGCTGGGAATATTTGTCATACTGCGCTTCTCCCCCCTCGGGTTTGAAGCGCAGCATGTTGACCATCACCAGCTCCCCGTCATCAGAGACAGCGTTGATATTCTCAAACTGTTCGGCAGTCGGCAGGATCGTTGGCACGTAATAACCTCCTGTAATGAATTTTGACAAACACGCTTGGACTGTCCTGCCTTTTTAAACACAGCCAAAGCGCAAAAGTCAAAACAAAACCGCGCCGATTGCCCCTGATGCATTGCGAAACCGGGGTTTGGGTTATTCTTTTCTTTTCCCTGCCAAGGCCGGTTATCCCTGTTTTACACCTTTGGCAATGCGCTCGCCAATCTCTTTGTCAATATTTCTCCAGTAATCCAGGGCCCGCTCCAGCACCGGCTCGGATACGCCTTTTTTGAGGTGTCCCACCACATTGGACACCAGCCGGTCGCGCTGGGCATCGTCCATGACCTCGCGCACCAGGGTGCCGGGCTGGATGAAATCGTCATCATCCTTGCGAAGGGTGTAGGCCGCGCGGATAAAATCGCCGCTGGCGCTCCACACAGCATCCTCGGGGTAACGTTTGGGGTCGGCCTGGGGGCCGCCCTTGGAGTTGGGCGCATACACCGGATCAGAGACATTTTCAAAGCGCATTCTGCCGCCCTTGCTGTAGCTGTTGACCGGGCTTTTGGGCCGGTTGACCGGAATCTGCTTGTAATTGACGCCCAGACGCGCCCGATGGGCGTCCGCATAGGAAGTCAGACGGGCCAGCAGCATTTTGTCCGGACTCGGTCCGATGCCGGGGACAAAGCTGTTGGGCTCAAATGCCGCCTGCTCGATTTCTGTGTGAAAATCAGACGGGTTCCGGTTCAGCGTCAGACGCCCCACCTCCTGGAGAGGGTAATCACTGTGCGGCCAGACCTTGGTGAGGTCAAACGGGTTGAACCGGTAGTTTTCCGCATCCTTAAACGGCATGATCTGGACCTTCAGGGTCCAGCCCGGATGATCGCCGCGCCTGATGGCCTCATGCAGATCCCGCCGGTGAAGATCCGGGTCGGTTCCGGCCATGCGGTCGGCTTCCTCATCTGTGAGAAAATCGATCCCCTGATCGGTTTTAAAATGATACTTCACCCAGAAACGCTCGCCTTTGGCATTGACCCACATGTAGGTGTGACTCGTGTAGCCGTTCATGTGCCGGTAGCTTTTGGGCACCCCGCGATCGCTCATGAGGATGGTGACCTGATGGGCGGTTTCAGGCGACAGGGTCCAGAAATCCCACTGCATATCATGGTCGCGCAATCCGGAATCGGCACGGCGCTTCTGAGAGTGAATGAAATGCTGGAATTTCATCGGGTCGCGCACAAAGAAAACCGGGGTGTTGTTGCCCACCATGTCGTAGTTGCCCTCTTCAGTATAAAACTTCAGGGCAAAGCCGCGCACGTCCCGCCAGGTGTCAGGACTGCCCGCCTCGCCGGCCACAGTGGAAAACCGGGCCAGCACGTCGGTTTTTGCGCCGGGTTGAAACAGCTTTGCCCTGGTGTAGGCGCTTACGTCCCGGGTGACCTCAAAGTACCCGAAAGCGCCTGAGCCCTTGGCATGGGGCTGCCGGTCCGGAATCATCTCCCGGTTGAAGCTGGCCATCTGCTCCATGAGATAATGGTCCTGGTGGAGAATCGGCCCGTCCGGACCGACAGTCAGGGAAAACTCGTCGCTGGCAACTGGGTTGCCGGCATCGTTTGTCGTGGGTTTGGGATCATCTTTTGCCATTTTTGCAATACCTCCTTTGCATCATTTGTGCCAATTACCGGATAATATACGAAAATCGCCTTTTTTTTAAAAAAATGCATATTTACGGCCTGTTCCGACACAGGGCAATATGTTTTATTTTCAAAAAATATTGGCATACACCCAAATGTCAAACCGATTTCCGGATTTCTGCATGAAATGAGGCCGGCCGGTATTTCGTTTTTGCATCATGGCGGCACCCGGGTTATGTTTTCCAAAACCGCAACTTTACATCCCGCAACCAACCGACAAGCGCTGAAAGGAAAAAGGTTCATGCCTGCCGATCCCGCCCTGTTCGCATTCGGACTGACACTGCTGGCCGGACTGGCCACGGGCGTGGGCAGTGCCCTGGCCTTTTTTGCCAAACAGACCAACACCCGATTTCTGTCCGTGGCTTTAGGATTTTCCGCAGGGGTGATGATCTATGTCTCCATGATTGAAATCTTTTTCAAGGCCCGGGAGTCGCTGGCCGAAATTCTGGGCGAAACAGCCGGCTACCAAATGACCACCCTGGCTTTTTTTGCCGGCATTTTGCTCATTGCCGTGATCGATAAACTGGTTCCATCATTTGAAAACCCCCATGAAATCCGAAACGTGGAGGATCTCGAGGAAGTGGCGGCCGTGGCCGAAAAAAACGCCCTGCTGCGCATGGGCATGCTTTCGGCCGTAGCCATCGGGATCCACAACTTCCCGGAGGGGCTGGCCACGTTCACCACGGCCCTTCGCGATCCCACCCTGGGCGTGAGCATTGCCGTTGCCATTGCCATCCATAATATCCCCGAGGGCATTGCCGTTTCCGTGCCAGTCTATTATGCAACAGGAAGCAAGAAAAAGGCTTTTACCCTGTCGTTTCTTTCAGGTTTATCCGAGCCCCTGGGCGCCCTGGTGGGGTATCTGATCCTGCTGCCGTTTTTCAATGACCTGGTCTATGGAATGCTTTTCGCCTCTGTGGCCGGAATCATGGTGTTTATCTCCATTGACGAACTGCTGCCGTCCGCGGAAAAATACGGGGAGCACCACCTGTCAATCTACGGCCTTATCGTCGGCATGACGGTGATGGCGGCAAGCCTGATCCTTTTTGCATGACCCTGGGGACTGCTGTATTTTAACGTAAGCGTTAATTTACCCTTTATTTTTCTTAAAACATTGTTTATATTTTTATCCGTTGCTTGAAACGCAAACCGGTCATCCGAATTGCCACCTTCAATGCCCATCCAGGAGGTCGCCGACTTATGTCATCCATGGAATTCCCAGCTTCGCTGACCCGCATCGGAGACATCGTAGACGCCAATGCCAAAAACCGCAAAGACCAGACTGCCCTTGCCTACTATGAGTATGGATTTGAAAACAGCTTTTCCGAATTCAGGGACATTTGCCGGCAGGTGGCCAAGGGCCTGATGGCACTTGGTGTCAAACGCGGGGATCATATCGCCGTGTGGGCCAACAATTTGCCCGAGTGGGTCTACACCCAGTTTGGCAGCGCCATGGCCGGAGCGGTACTGGTCACGGTCAACACAAACTTCCGGGCTTATGAACTTGAATATCTTTTGGAGCAATCCGACAGCACTACCCTGATTCTCTCCCATGGGGTACGCGACCCTGATGAATACCTGCGGATCCTGCGCCGGGTCTGCCCTGAGGTGGACAGTTGCGAACCCGGCAGGCTTGAAACCGAAAACCTGCCGTTTCTCAAAAATATCGTGCACCTGGGCAAAAACGATATCCCCGGCATGTTTACCTGGTCCCGGATGCTGGAGCTGGGCAACCGCATCCCGGATGCCGAACTCGACCAGCGGGCCCAAAGCCTGGAGCCCGATGATGTCATCATGATGCAGTACACTTCCGGCACCACCGGTTATCCAAAGGGCGTGATGCTCACCCACCGCAACCTGATCGGCAACGCCCGGAGCATGGCCGAAATCATGGCCCTGGGCCCCGATGACACCCTGTGCATTCCCGTCCCTTTTTTCCACTGCTTCGGCTGTGTCATCGGCACCATGTGCTGCACGGTTTCCGGGGCCGCCATGGCACCTGTGACCGGATTTGATCCGAAACTGGTACTTGAAACCATTGAAGCTCTGAAGTGCACGGCATTACACGGTGTTCCCACCATGTTTATCGCTGAACTCGAAGCCATGGAGAACAGGGGATATGACACGGCTCAGCTGCGCACCGGTGTCATGGCCGGCTCCACCTGCCCGGTGGAGGTAATGAAAGGGGTGATGGAAAAAATGGGGGCAAAGGAACTGACCATTGTCTACGGCCAGACCGAAAGCTCGCCGGGCATCACCCAGACCCGGCGCGATGATTCCCTGAAAGTCTGCACCGAGACCGTCGGCCGGGCCCTGCCCAACGTTGAGGTCAAAATCGTGGACACGGTCACCGGCCAGACCCTGCCGCCCGGAGAAACCGGGGAACTTTGCAGCCGGGGCTATCACATCATGAAAGGCTATTACAAAATGCCGGATAAAACCAAAGAAGCCATTGACCCGGACGGATGGCTGCACACCGGAGACCTGGCCAGCATGGACGAGCACGGCAACTGCACGATCCAGGGCCGGTTAAAGGACATGATCATCCGCGGCGGGGAAAACATTTATCCCCGGGAAATCGAGGAATTTCTCTACACCCATCCGGGGGTCCAGGATGTCCAGGTCGTGGGCATCACGGATAAAAAATACGGCGAGGAAGTCGCCGCCTTTATCCGGCAGAAAAACGGCAACAGCCTTTCGGCCGAAGAAATCCGAAACTTTTGCAAAGACCGGATTTCCTTTCACAAAATCCCGCGCCATATCTATTTTGTTGATGAATTTCCCACCACCGCCTCAGGCAAAATCCAGAAGTACAAACTCAGGGAGATGGCCCTGAATCAATCTGCTGATGCGTGAACCGCAAATAACCGCACCGCCGCCCGTCTTATAAAAAATCAACAAGGAGTCCTTGAATGCAGACAGACCCAAAAGACGAAAAAACCCGATTTGAAGCATTAACCCGGAAAAACGTGGAATTTCTGTTAAACCGCTACAACCGCGTCAACCGCTGGGTCATTGCGGACATGATCCGCAGAAGCGCCTATCAT
Organism: Desulfobacteraceae bacterium; assembly: GCA_021737045.1. Classification (GTDB taxonomy): domain Bacteria; phylum Desulfobacterota; class Desulfobacteria; order Desulfobacterales; family Desulfosalsimonadaceae; genus Desulfosalsimonas. The sequence goes on from JAIPES010000002.1 coordinate 56,785, forward strand.
CATCCGGACAAAACCGCCCTGATCTTCCAGGACCGGAAGATGAACTACACGGAACTGGAGGCGGCCTGCAACCAGACCGCCAATGCCCTTCTGGACCTGGGTGTGAAAAAATACGACCGGGTGGCAATTCTGGCCCACAACACCCTGCATCACGTGCTGACATGGCTGGGCTGCTGTAAGGCCGGGGCCGTGTATCTGGCCGTCAACTACCTGCTGCGCGGCCCGGATATCCAGTATTGCATCAACCACAGCGAAAGCACGGTTTTTATCGTGGAAGACAGCCTTTATGACCTGGTCAAAGACGTGCTCCCGGAGATGCCCACGGTCAAAACCCTGATCTGGTCCGGACAGGGCGCAGGACAAAACCCGCCGGATGAAACATTTCTGGAGTTTGACAACTGGTATCAGAAATACCCGGACACCGAACCCGACACGCTCCTGCGCATCGAGGATCCCTGTCAGATGACCTATACCAGCGGCACCGAATCCCGGCCCAAGGGCGTGATCATCAACCATCAGGCCCTGCTTTCCCAGTACATGGGATGCATCTTTGACGGGGGCTACGAAAGCGCCGACATCAACATCAACGCCCTGCCCATCTACCACTGTGCCCAGCGCGACGTGTTTTTAAATCCCATATTTTACATCGGCGGCACAAACATCCTGATGGGCCCGGATATCGGCCAGATCCTCAAAAACGTGGAAAAATACAGGGCCACCATGCTCTTTGCCCCGCCAACGGTCTGGATCGGCATCCTGCGCCACCCGGAGTTTGACGCCCATGACCTGTCAAGCCTGAAAAAACTCTACTACGGTGCTTCCATCATGCCGGTGGAAGTTCTCCGGGAGCTGCTCGAACGCCTGCCCGGAACAAAGATCTACAACTATTACGGCCAGACCGAGCTGGCACCGTATCATACCATTTTAAAGGCCGGGGACGCCTGGGACAAACTGGGGTCGGCCGGCCGGGCCGGGCTCAACATGGAAACCCGGCTTGAGGCCGACACCGGGGAAATTGTCCATGAACCCGGCCGGCCCGGCGAAATCTGCGGCAAAGGACCCCATGCCATGATGATGTATTTCAAGGACATGGAAAAAACCGATGACGTGATGCGCGGCGGATGGTTTCATTCCGGTGATCTGGGCGAGCTCGATGAGGACGGCTATATCACGGTGGTGGACCGCAAAAAGGACATGGTCAAAACCGGGGGTGAAAACGTGGCCTCCAGGGAAGTGGAGGAAGCCGTTTATACAGACAGCCGGGTGGAGGAAGTGGCGGTCATCGGCGTGCCCCATCCCAAGTGGGTGGAAGCTGTCGCGGCCGTGGTGGTCCCCAGGCAGGGAGAAAGCATCAGTGAAGAGGAAATTCTGGAGATCTGCCGCAAAAAGCTTGCACCGTTTAAGGTGCCCAAAAAAATCATTTTTGTGGACCAGCTGCCCAAAACACCCACGGGAAAACTTTTGAAACGGGATATGCGGGACACATACAAAGATGCATTCGGCCCAGACTGACAAGCCGGATGTGATCATCCGGGAAGTGGCCTTAAGAGACGGACTGCAGTCAGAGTCCGGCTTTGTGGCCACCGAAGACAAGCTCCGCCTGATCCGGGCCCTGGCCGCAGCCGGGGTGGTTTTTCTGGAAACCACCTCCTTTGTCAGTCCCCGGGCCATTCCCCAGCTCAAGGATGCCCGGGAATTAATGGCCCGGGTGCCGCGGGGTTTGCTCTGCCACGAAGTCATGGTACCCAACCTCAGGGGTGCCCGGGCAGCCGCAGAGGCGGGGGCTGACCGGCTTATTGTGTTTATCTCCGCATCCGGGACCCATAACCGGAAAAACGTGGGCTGCGGCATTGAGCAATCCATGGCGGATCTCAGGGCCATATCCGGACTGGCAGCAAACCGGAAAATTGCCGTGGCCGCAGCCATTGCCACGTCCTTTGGCTGCCCGTATGAAGGACGGGTGGACAAATCCGCAGTGCTGGCCATTGCCCGGCGCTTTGTCCATGAGGGAGCAGACCGGATAACCCTGGCCGACACAACCGGCATAGCCAACCCCAAACAGATCACCGAAACAGTGGCCTTTTTCAAAGACCACCTGCCCAATACCCAAATCTGCCTGCATCTGCACAACAACCGGGGCATTGCCGCAGCCAATCTCTATGCCGGATACCTTGCCGGCATAGAGATGTTTGACACCTCCCTGGGCGGCATCGGCGGATGTCCCAATGTTCCCCTGGCCGCGGGCAACCTGGCCACCGAAGACGTGGCCAACATGTTTGAGGCCATGGGTGTAAGCACGGGAATGGACATTGACGGGCTCATCAGGGCCGCCGGCCTCCTGGAAAACATCCTCGGCCGCGCCCTGCCCGGCCAGGTCATGAAAAGCGGCACCTCCGCGTAGCCGCCGGGCTGTTGCGTTTCCGCAAGTATCCTGCTAAGGTGTTTGCTACGAATCCTTACGAATCTTTGCATTGTTGTGTTGATATCAGCGGCCATTGCCAAAAGACCGATGATGCCTGCAAACAATTGCAAAGATTAATATATGCAGGAAAACCAGATGCACATCACCCTGTCAACAGGCCGCAAAATTGACACTCAGCATGATCTGACCGCCGAGGAGCGCCATATTGTCCAGAAACTTTATGCCTGGGCCGATGCAGTGGGCACTGTCGAGGCTTTTGAAAACAAAAGAAAGCAGGCGTTACAAGCCGGCTGGAACAGTTCCGGACAAGTGATTGAACGCAGTGTGCTGCGGCAGATCATAGATGACCTGGAAAAAAAAGTAAGGACAAAACTCCGGCACAAACCCGGCGCCGGATAAATGCAAAATCCGTATTACCGGCCTCCCGGACCCAGGATCCATTTCTTCAGCCCTGTGGTAATCCATTTTGCCGGCGCCCCGGATACGGCGTAGCCGATGACCGCAAGCATCACAAACATCATGGCCCGGCCGGCGGTATCCATGTCCGGTTCGATCAGATGCGGGCCCAGCAAAGCGCCCAGGCCGATTCCCATGAGAATGCGCCATGAATCGGGCAGAAACAGAATATAAAAAATCACATATGCGGGGGTAACCGGGTGTTTGGGCAAAACCTGTTTTCCTTTGCAGTTTGTACATTGCGGTTGATCCGAAACACAAAATTCGGCTATAGATATGCCGAAACCGATATCATTAAATATAGCAAACCGCAAGTTTGCGATGCGGCCAAAAGGAGGCAAATTGCAGGCACTCAAGGGATTTCAGAAAACCTGGCTCAGGGGGCGGGCCCATGACATCAAGCCGGTGGTGTTCATCGGTCAGAAAGGCCTGTCCCCGTCGGTGATCGAGGCGGTTGCCGATGCCATTGACACCCATGAACTCATCAAGGTCAAATTTCTGGATTTCAAGGATAAACAACAAAAGCAGACCATTGCCCAAACCATCAGCGAACAGACCGGATCGGAACTGGTGGGGATGATCGGGCACATGGCCATATTTTTCCGCCAGCACCCGGAGCCGGAAAAACAAAAGATCCGGCTGCCGGATCGCGCCAAATAATGGAAAACAAAACCCCGGTGGTTTCCTGCACCGGGTCGTCTGCCAAACGTTATTTTACGGGCAACAAACCCATCATCATTTTTATTCCGGGCAACAGAAAGGATTTTTCCATGAGCCGGCAGCAGCCAGACAAAATTATCTGCTCAATGAACCGCGTGAGCAAGTATCACCATAAAAAACCAATTATTGAAGACATTTCCCTGTCGTATTTCTACGGCGCCAAAATCGGGGTGCTTGGATTAAACGGAGCGGGCAAAAGCACCCTGCTTCGCATCATGGCCGGAGCAGACACCCGGTACAACGGCGAAATGGCCATGAGCCCGGGCTACACCGTGGGCTTTCTGGAACAGGAACCCGTTCTGGATGACGAAAAAACCGTGCGCCAGGTTGTGGAGGAGGCGGTTGCCGGCACCATGGAACTGATGGCCGAATACAACCGAATCAATGAACAGTTTGCCGAGCCCATGAGCGATGAGGCAATGGACAAGCTGATCGGCCGCCAGGCAGATGTTCAGGAAAAACTCGATGCCGCCGATGCCTGGGACATTGACGCACGACTGGAGATGGCCATGGACGCTCTGCGCTGCCCTGAGGGCGACACAACGGTAAAAGTCCTTTCCGGCGGTGAACGCCGCAGGGTGGCCCTGTGCCGGATTCTGCTGCAGAAACCAGATATTCTGCTTCTCGACGAGCCCACCAACCATCTGGATGCGGAAACCGTGGCCTGGCTGGAACGGCATCTGCAGCAATACGAAGGCACCATTATCGCAGTCACCCATGACCGGTATTTTCTCGACAACGTGGCCGGCTGGATCCTGGAACTGGACCGGGGCCGTGGCATTCCCTGGAAGGGCAACTACACCTCATGGCTGGAGCAGAAGCAGGAACGGCTCCGCCAGGAGGAAAAGGCCGAGTCCCAGCGCCAGAAAACGCTGGAGCGGGAACTGGATTGGATCCGCATGTCTCCAAAGGCCCGGCAGAGCAAGTCCAAGGCGCGTATCAATGCCTACGAACAGCTGCTAAACCAGCAGTCTGCAGACCGGGCAAAAGAAATGCAGATCTACATCCCGCCCGGCCCCCGCCTGGGCAAGGTGGTGGTGGAGGCAGACGGCGTGTCCAAAGGCTACGGAGACCGGCTTTTGTTTGAAAACATGTCCTTTCACCTGCCGCCGGGCGGCATTGTTGGCGTTGTGGGTCCAAACGGGGCGGGCAAAACCACCCTGTTTCAAATGATCACCGGCAAAGAGCAGCCGGATACAGGCACCCTGCGCATCGGTGATACCGTGCGCCTGGCCTATGTGGAGCAAAGCCGCGCCAGCCTGGATCCGGAAAAAACCGTGTGGGAGGCCGTATCCGACGGCGAGGACATCATCCGGCTCGGAAGCGTGGAGGTCAAGTCCAGGGCCTATGTATCCAGATTCAATTTTTCCGGCGCTGACCAGCAGAAAAAAGTCGGGATGCTTTCGGGCGGTGAGCGCAACAGGGTACACATGGCCCGGATGCTCAAGCAGGGGGCAAACGTCATTTTGCTTGACGAGCCCACCAACGACCTTGATGTCAACACCATGCGCGCCCTGGAAACGGCCCTGGAACACTTTGCCGGATGCGCGGTGGTCATCAGCCATGACCGGTGGTTTCTCGACCGGATCGCCACCCATATCCTTGCCTTTGAGGGCGACAGTCAGGTGATATGGGTGGAGGGCAATTACGCCGACTACGAACAGGACCGCAAAAAACGTCTGGGCGAGGCGGCGGAAAGGCCCCACCGAATCAAGTACCGGCGCCTGAGCCGGCAGTAGAAATGTTGGGACACCGCCTGGCTGAAAATTGAATTCGCGTTTTTTATTGACTGGTATTTTTAGCTGTGTTAGAAATTTTACCTTTATCAGGCTGGTAAATGCGCCGGCCCGTTGATGGCAATGCAAAATGAAGAAACAAAAACAAAGTGCTTTCAGGGACCTTGCTTACTATAGCGGCCTTGGATTTTCCATTGCACTTGCAATATTTATCGGGTTATTTATCGGCCTGGGAATAGACAGGTTGTTTGACACCACGCCGGTATTTATGTTTATTTTCCTTTTTTTCGGCATCATTGCCGGTTTCAACAATATTTACAAGGTGATCAAACGCAGCAGCAAAAATTGAGGATTTAGATGGTCATACAACAGCGTCTGCTCAAATTCATCATGCGGACGAACTGGTGCTTGCTTGCAGCCGCCAGTATAGTCGGATTTGCCGCTACTCAGCTGCATTTTGCCCTGGGCATCGCTGCCGGTGGCCTGATTGTGACACTTAATTTTCATCTGCTGTACAGAAACCTGAAACGCTCTCTGACCCCGCCGCATCTTGCCTCTCACAACGTAGTTCTGCTTAAGTACTATATCCGGTTTATCCTGACCTGCTTTATCATCTTTCTGCTGATTGCAGGCGGATATGTTGAACCACTTGGCTTGGTTATCGGCCTTTCGATTGTTGTGGCAAGCATAATGCTCGGCACCATCCGGGAATTTATAAAACTTATATACAAGGAGGCGGTCTGAAGTGGAACATCCATACCTATTTTTCGTAAAGCTGTTTGAGCTGATCGGTTTGGGGCATTTTGCGCATGAATATCCCCATGTGGTATACAGCTGGGCTGTAATGGTGCTGCTGATCATCGTCGGCGCTCTTGGAGCTAAGCATATCAGCATGATACCGGGCAAGGTCCAGAATGTATTTGAAATGATTATTTCCAGCCTTGAGGAATTCACCGTTAGTATGGCCGGTGAAGAAGGGCGCCGGTTCTTCCCGTTTGTGGCAACCATTTTTCTCTACATCTTCTTTGCCAACCTTGCCGGCCTTGTACCGGGATGTTTTTCCCCAACTGCTGATCTGAACACCACCCTGTCGTGCGCCATACCGGTATTTTTCTTTACCCACTATGTTGGAATCAAAATGCACGGCGTTCATTACATCAAGCATTTCCTCGGCCCTGTCTGGTGGATGATTCCAATTATCCTGCCCATTGAGATCATAGGTCATCTTGCGCGTGTTTTATCCCTATCTTTCCGGCTGTTTGGAAACATAATGGGAAAAGAACTTGTGCTCGGTATCCTTTTTATGTTAGCAGGTGCCTTTTTTGCGCCCCTGCCCATAATGGCCTTGGGAGTGTTTGTCTCTTTTGTGCAGGCCTTTATCTTCTATCTGCTGGCGGTTATGTATTTCACTCTGGCCATGGACGAGGCCCATTAAAAAAAATATTATTATGCGGGGTTATATATACGGTTTTTGGAAGAAGCCGCAACATCAACTTATATCAAGGGAGGTTTGTAAATGGAAATTGAAGCTCTAAAGTTTTTTACCGCTTGTGTAACAGTAGCCGGTTTTGCCATCGCGATTGCGGCATTCGGCTGCGGCATCGCCCAGGGTATCGGTCTGAGATCCGCAGTGGAGGGCATCGCGCGGAACCCAGAATCCTCTGGTAAAGTTACCGTAACCCTTCTTATTGGTCTGGCACTTATCGAATCCCTTTGTATTTATGCATTGGTGGTGTCACTGATCATTATTTATGCAACCCCCATGGCAGGTACCGTTACCAAGCTGCTGGGCGCATAAACCCCTGACCCTGTTTGGAATACAAAAGGCCTTTTACCCGGCAATTGCTTGGTAAAAGGCCTTTTGTATCAAAACCCAAAAAAATTTACAGCACCTGCCGCAAAAACACACCGGTATGAGAATCGGAAACAATTGCAACAACTTCGGGCGTACCCTCTGCAATCACAAATCCCCCTGCATCTCCGCCCTCGGGGCCCAGGTCAATGATGTGATCGGCATACCGGATCACATCCAGGTTGTGCTCGATGACCACAACCGTGTTACCCGCCTCCACCAGCTGGTTTAACACGCCCAGCAGCTTTTTGATATCCTCCATGTGAAGCCCGGTGGTGGGCTCGTCGAGAATGTAGAAGGTACGGCCGGTATCCCTGCGGGCCAGTTCCCGGGAAAGTTTCACACGCTGGGCCTCCCCGCCGGAAAGAGTTGTGGCCGGCTGGCCCAGGCGGATATAGCCCAGGCCCACATCCACAAGAGTCTGGAGCCTGGATCGGATATGACCGATACTGGAGAAAAAGGCCATGGCCTGATTGACTGTCATATCCAGCACTTCTGCAATATTGAGTCCCTTGTACTTGACTTCCAGGGTCTCGCGGTTGTAACGCCGGCCATGGCATATATCACAGGGCACGAAAATATCTGGCAAAAAATGCATCTCGATCTTTATGATGCCGTCTCCGCTGCAGGCCTCACACCGGCCGCCCTTGATGTTAAAGGAAAACCGTCCGGCCTTATAGCCCCGCATCCGGGCTTCGGGTGTCTTGGCAAACAGCTCCCGGATAAAGGTAAACACTCCTGTATAGGTCCCCGGGTTGGACCGGGGCGTGCGGCCGATGGGCGACTGATTGATGTTGATGACCTTATCAATGTGTTCAAAGCCCTCGGCAGACGCATGCTTGCCCGGAGGAATGCCCGAGCGGTGCAGGCGCCGGGCCAGGATCCGGTACAGGGTTTCGAGCACCAGGGTGGATTTGCCGGATCCGGAAACACCGGTCACACACACAAAACAGCCCAGGGGAAATCGCGCGTCAATGTCTTTGAGATTGTTCTGCGCTGCCCCGCGGATCACAAAGCCGGCACCCGTGGCCGGGCGCCTGGATTCGGGAGTTTTAATTTGTCTTTTGCCGGCCAGATACTGACCGGTCAGGGAAGTTTCCGAGGCCTCCAGCTGATCCGGCGGGCCGGCAAACACCAGGTGCCCGCCTTTGACCCCGGCCTCCGGGCCCATATCCACCACAAAATCCGCTGATCGGATGGTTTCCTCGTCATGCTCCACCACCAGGACAGTATTGCCCAGATCCCGCATCTGCTTCAGGGTGGCCAGCAGCCGGAGATTATCGCGCTGGTGCAGGCCAATGCTGGGCTCATCAAGCACGTAAAGCACGCCGGTGAGCTTGGAGCCGATCTGGGTGGCCAGGCGGATACGCTGGGCCTCTCCACCGGACAGGGTCGCCGCGGCCCGGTCCAGGGTCAGGTAGGACAAGCCGACGTTTTGCAGAAAAGCAAGCCGGTCGGTGATTTCCCGGATGATCCGGTCTGCGATTTTCGCATTCTTGCCTTCAAGCTTCAGGTCCCGGAAAAATGCGTATGCCTTCTCAACCGAAAAGCCTGAAATTTCAGGAAGGGTCACCTGGGCCACGCGCACGGACCGGCTCACCGGGTTTAAGCGCGTGCCCCCGCATTCCGGGCACGGCCTAAAATTCATGTATTGCTTAATCTCTTCTCTGGCGGCGCTGGAATCGGTCTCCACATACCGGCGCTGCAAATTGGGAATCACCCCTTCAAAGGGGCGGGTAAAATCCATCCTGCGATTTCCCCGGCTCATGGAAAACGGGATCTCCTCATCACCTGACCCGTAGAGGAGCACATGCCTGAACTGTTCCGGCAGTTCGCGATAGGGCCGGTAAATGTCTGCACCGTAATGGCGGGTCAGCGCTTCGATGAATTCGGCAAAATGCACGGAGCTGCGATTGGCCCAGGGCCGGATGGCCCCTTCGCGGATGGACAATTCCGGATCAGCCACAACCAGATCCGGATCAAACTCCATGGTGGTGCCCAACCCGTCACATTTGGGACACGCTCCCTGGGGGGAATTAAAAGAAAAGCTCGCCGGGGTCAACTCGGGATAGCTGATGCCGCATTGCATGCAGGCCGCGGTCTCCGAAAACACAATGGGTCCGGCCTCCTTGTCATCCACCGCATCCACTGCAGCGGTTCCCTCGGAGTGGGACAAAGCCAGCTCCAGGGAATCGGCCAGACGGTTTTTCATGTTATCCTTGACCACCAGCCGGTCCACCACCACCTCAATGGTATGCTTGCGTTTTTGATCCAGTTTGGCCAACCCGTCGAGTTCCCGGACCTGCCCGTCAACACGCACCCGGGCAAAGCCTTCCCGCCTGAGCCAGGCCAGCAGTTTTTCATGGGTGCCTTTCTGACCGGCGACCAGGGGGGCCAGAATCAGAATCCGGGTGCCACTGGCCATGGCCATGACCCGGTCGACCATCTCATCAATGGTCTGAAAGGAAATGGGCCGGCCGCATTTGTGGCAGTGAGGGGTGCCCGCCCTGGCAAACAGCAGCCGGAGGTAATCATATATCTCAGTAACCGTACCCACAGTGGAGCGGGGATTGTGGCCGCCGCTTTTCTGCTCGATTGCAATGGCCGGCGAAAGCCCTTCGATATGGTCCACATCCGGCTTTTCCATCCGCTCCAGAAACTGCCTGGCGTAAGTGGACAAAGATTCCACATACCTGCGCTGACCCTCGGCATACAGGGTGTCAAAAGCCAGGGTGGACTTGCCCGAGCCAGACAGCCCGGTAATCACCACAAGGCGGTTTCTGGGCAAATCCAGATCAATGTCTTTAAGATTGTGCTGTCGGGCACCCCGAATAATGATGTAATCAGATGAGATGGGCATGGCTGGCAAGCTGAGCTCAGGCCGGATGCTTGGTTCTGCGGGCATGATCGGCGGCCATTTCAATGGCTGCCATGAGGCTGCCCGGATCGGCAATGCCTTTTCCGGCGATGTCATAGGCAGTGCCGTGATCCACGGAAGTCCGGATAATGGGCAACCCCAGGGTGGTATTGACCCCGTCGTGGAAATGCACCATCTTAAAAGGGATCAAGCCCTGGTCATGATACATGCATACAACAGCATCATATGCGCCGTTTACAGCATAATAAAACACCGTATCAGCCGGGTGCGGTCCAGTGGCCAAAATCCCCTGCGAAACAGCGCCGGCAATGGCCGGCCGGATCAGGCGGGCTTCTTCATGGCCAAACATTTCCTCTTCACCGGCATGGGGATTTAAGCCGCATACGGCAATGCTGGGCCGGGCAATACCGAACCGGAATTTCAGGGCCTGGTGGGTCAGCCGGATCACGGTGGCAATCCGGTTTTCATCCAGTGCAGCCGGCACTTCCCGCAGGGCCTTGTGAATGGTGACCAGCACCACCCGAAGACGACTGCCGGCCATCATCATGGCATATTCCCGGGCGGCGGTTCGCTGTGCCAACATCTCGGTATGACCGGGATATATCCCCCCGGCCAGCTTCATGGCCGCCTTGTTGATGGGGCATGTGACCAGGGCATCGATCTGACCGCTTTTGGCCATATCAATGCCGGATTCAATATAGCCGATCATGGCCCGGCCGGTTTCCGCAGAAGGCTGCCCCCATTTGTGCGCATCCCTGCAAAGCCCGGATGCCGGAATCAGATTGATAACTCCGGGTTCGTAAACAGCGGTTTGCAAATCCTCCACGGCCCGGATTTTGAGTCCGGTGCGGGCAATGCCTGCAGCCATGTTCATGATCTCAGGATCGCCGATCACCACCGGGCGTGCAGAATCATATATTTCCGTGTAATCCAGGGCCATGCAAAGAATTTCCGGCCCCACGCCCACGGGATCACCCATGGTGATACCGATCAGGGGTCGCTGATCACCTGCCATCCAGACCTCCGGGGTTTTTGAATTGTTTCAGGAATCGAACTGGAAAAAACAATATAACAAAAACCCCGGAGCATCACAACAGGCAAAGCCATGGAACCGCTGCAACTAATTGGACCGGGCCCTTGTATGGGCGATCTCGCTATCATCGGCCCGCTGGCGGTTTTGCTCAAACTCCCTGCGGCGGCGCTCAATGTTTTCAGGCGCCAGGCCGCAATGCTGCATCCACCTGCCAGCCCAGTCCTTGTAGCCTTCCTCCTGCCAGGCCCGGTCCATTACCTGCTGCACGCCCCTGGCGTATTGGGACATTTCCGGGGCCAGGCGGGTAAACATGACCTCCGCCCCTTCGTGGGTGGGCTTTGCATTGTTTTCCCGAATAATGCGCCACATGGTCTGGGGATGATCGATCATTGGACATGGACGCAGGGTGTTGTAGCAAAAGGGCTGCTCTGATCGGATGGAACGAAAAAAAGCGGAATTGAGCGCCTCTTTGAGGCTTTTTTCATGGATATTGTCTGTTGTAAAATGACAGAAAATGCACGGCTCCACATCGCCTCGGTGATTGACATGGAAATAGAGCCGTCCGCCGGCAATGCATCCGCCCGACAGCACACCATCATTCCAGAAATCCACCAGCAGCACCGGCTTGCTGTCCCGGACATACTGCTGGAACAACCGCATCTGGTTTCGCTGTTCAGGCGTGGGCATCAGGCTCATATCCGGATCATTTCCCACGGGCATAAACAAAAACATCCACCCGTACAAGGCCCCTTTATCTATCAGAAAATCGATCCATTGATCCGAGCAGATAACATCCATATTCCGGCGGGTCACCAGGGACGAAAACCCGAAGGCGCAGCCGGCCTCCCGAAGCAGATCCATGGCCCGGACGCACTTGTCAAACGACCCCTTGCCCCGAACCGCATCAGTGACTTCAGCCGGACCATTGATACTGATCTGGGGAGCCACATTGCCCAGGTCCACAAGCTTGTCCGCTGTTTTTTCATCAATCAGCGAGGCATTGGTATAAACCTGGTAAAAAGACTTGTCATGCTTTTCTATGACTTCGAGCAACTGGGGATAGATAAAGGGTTCTCCGCCCAGGATGGTAAAGAAGTTAATGCCCATTTCCTCTGCTTCGCTCAGGACCCTGTCAAAGGTTTCCGGGTCCATGTCATCTTTTCGCTCATAGCTGCCGGCATAGCATCCCTGGCAGCGGTAATTGCAGCGCATGGTCGGGGATATGAGCATGGTGGGCGGGGGCTGGATGCCGAATTGTTTCCGGGCACGCCGGGGCGCTTCGGGATCACGAAAAAACATGCTGGCCACCATTCGGGCCACATACCGCTGGCGTACCCGGGGATGGGTGTTTTCCACCACCCGCTTCAAAAACTGCCGGCCCGGGCCGTTTTCCCGCATCCAGTGGTGAAACCACTGGCGGACCATTTCCTGTTTTTCACCGCTTGCAATGTGATCCACCGCTTTTAGCACATACCCGGCGTTTTTATCCGGATCATCGCCCAGATATTTCAGCGCCTGGCCCAGAACCTTTTCCGCCAGCGTCCGACGGGGCATCATATCGCGCCATCCTTTCAGATGTATAGCCATGGTCACCTCCAATGGTTGGGGTTATAAATCCAATATTGATGGTGCTGTGTACAAGATCTGCTTGCACTCCGAAGGAAAAGCTGTACCGCTTGAAACATCTGATCGGGAAGGACCGCGCCGGCGAGAATGACTTCTGCTGAGTAACTTGTGGTTTATATTTAAAATAAACAGTTTTCATGATTTGTCAATTGGTTCCGCCCCATGCCAAAATCCGCTTTTCTGACGGCCATGCTGCCCGGTTTACACCAGAAATCCCGCCACTATGGCGGTCATGCAGGTGGCCAGGATGCCGGCAATAATGGAGCGCAGCCCCAGGGAAGCAATTTCATGGCGGCGCTCCGGGGCAATGCCGCCGAGCCCGCCGATCATAATACCCAGACTGCCGGGATTGGCAAACCCGCACAGGGCATAAGACATGATCAAAATGCTTTTGGGGCTCAAAACTTCAGGTGCCGTCCGGGTCATGTCCAGATAGGCGATCATCTCGTTGAGCACGGTCTTGGTTCCCAGCAAAGCGCCGGCCGCCTGAACTTCAGCCCAGGGAATGCCCATCATCCAGACCAGGGGGGAAAACAGCCAGCCAAAAATCCGCTGCAGGGTCAGGGGCTGGCCCGCCACGCCGGGAAAAAGGCCCAGACCCGTGTTGATCAGGCTGACCATGGCCACCAGCACAATAATCATGGCAATAATATTTAACAGCAGTTCCATGCCCTGCAGGGTCCCGCGGCTTAACGCATCCATGGGGCCGCAGGCTTCGGTTGCCTGTGTGAGACCGGCCCCGGTGATTTCCCCGGTTTCGGGCACCATGATTTTTGCAATCACAATGGCCGCAGGCGCACTGATGATGGAAGCCGTCAGGATGTGACCCATAACATTGGGTACCAGGTCAGAGAGAATGCTGGCATATACCACCATCATGGTCCCGGCGATGGTGGCCATGCCCGAAACCATAACGGCAAACAGCTCGCTTCGGGTCAATTTGGCCACGTATGGCCGTATCAAAAGCGGCGATTCCACCATGCCAACGAAAATATTGGCCGAAACCCCCAGGCTTTCAGCACCCCCAAGCTGCATGGTTTTTTCAAAAATACGGGAAAACACCCGGACAATTGCCTGAAGAATGCCCCAGTAAAAAAGCAGAGAAGACAGAGCACTGATCACCAGCACCAGGGGCAGGGCCTGAAAGGCCAGGATAAAGGTGGCCTGCGGGTCTGTCACCGCAAAGGGGGGCTTATCGCCGGCAAGGTATCCGAAAACAAATCCGGTACCGTCTATGGTTGCTTCCTGCAAAGCCAGCACCGCCCGGTTTAACCAGGCAAAAATCCGGGCACAATACGGAAATTTCAGCAGGGCCACGGCCAGAAGCAGCTGCAGCCCCAGTCCGGCGGCCACGGTGCGCACGGGAAAGCGCCGCCGGTTTTCACTCAGCAGCCAGGCAATGGCCACAAACAAAAAAAATCCCCCGATGCTTCTTAGAACCATGTTTGTCCTTTCGCCGTGATCAGAGCACGGCTTTGCGGATGCCGGCCCTGGGCATCAACACGAATACCAGCACCAGCTGGATGCCGAGTCCGGCCCCGGTCATGATCAAGGCCGACAGATACGCGGCCCGATAGGCCATCACCGATGCAAACCCCATAAACTCCATGATATCCACAACCGGTCCGGCAATCAGGGTGCCGGCCACCCCCCAGGACAGAAACAGGGTGGCGTTAAAATATCCAAACCACCGCCCCCGTTGCTCCGGCGGGATTAAAATGGAGGCCATGGCATAGGAGGCCGCCAGAATGATCACCTCCCCTGCCCCCCGCAGGAAACTGGCGGCAAAAATAAGCCACAACTGATCGGCAAATGCATAAATCAACAAATATGCAATGG
>JAIPES010000037.1 GCA_021737045.1 Desulfobacteraceae bacterium
ATGATCCTTTGGCAATTGCGGAAAACCTGATGATTGATTCCATGGTGCCGGCAAAATGGATTGACCCGGTAGCACGGGTGCTGGATCTGGGAACCGGGGCCGGTCTGCCCGGAATTCCCATGAAGATCGGATTTCCGGGGCTGAATATGACCCTGATTGACAGCCGGCGCAAGCGGATCAGTTTTGTGGGGTATGTGATCCGGCGGATGGGGCTTGAAAACATTTGCGCCCGGCATGCCCGGGCCGAGGACCTGGCAGGAAAACATGAAAAGTTTGACGTGGTGGTCAGCCGGGCGGTATCTTCTCTGGGTGAACTCATCGGTCTGGCCGCGCCGCTGCTCAATTCCGGGGGCATGCTCATGGCCATGAAGGGCAGGGGGGTTGCGGACGAACTGGCCCAGGCAGGGCTTGGCGGCCTGGAAAATCATGACAGCCGGGTAAGGATTGAAAAATACCGGCTGCCGGGGCTTGGAATTGATCGGGTTGTGGTGATGTATTCATTTTTTTAACCACAAAAGCAGTGGCGTTTTGCGGCGGGTGCGGGAAGCGGCAGAATTATAACCTGTAATTTCTTCTTGACTTTTCCGGTTATCCTTTATTAGCATACAAACAACATATCATTTCAGGTGCCTTACAAAAGGCTGAAAAGGGAACCTCGTTAAAATCGGGGACGGGCCCGCCGCTGTAATTGGGGACGAAAGCCGCAAAAAGCCACTTTTTCAAAAAAAAGAAAGGGGAAGGCGCGGCAACTCGGATGATCCAAGAGTCAGAAGACCTGCCTGAATGAGAAGATAGCCTCCGGGATATGCGCGGACCAGAAAACCCGGCGGCTGCACGTATCTGAGGATAAAAAAGGGACATCCCCGGATCGATGAAAATATCGGTCCGGGGATTTTTTTTGGCCCGGGCCGGTAAGACCTTTTCACCTGCGGAGGAAAATGATGAAAAAATGGAGCCGGTTTTTAATCTGTATTTCAGTGTTGTTATGCATGCCAGGATTGGTTTTGGCCCGGGACGGCGAGGCCCGGTCTGCAGCCACGCTTGAAGAAGTGGTGGTGACGGCCACTCGTCAGGAAGAAGCCATTTCATCCGTGCCAGCCAATATATCCGTGATCACGGAAGAAGAAATTCAAAATTCGCCTGCCCGGGATGTGCCTGATCTTTTGCGCACTGAGGCCGGGGTTCACGTCAGTGACATTTCCGGCAACCGGCGCTCTTATAGTGTGGATCTGCGGGGATTTGGCGAAACCGCTTCAATGAATACCCTTGTACTGGTGGACGGCAGAAAAATCAATTCCCCGGATTTAAGCGCAACGGACTGGACCCTGATTCCAGTGGATCGCATTGAGCGAATTGAAATCATCCGGGGCGGCCGGGGCAGTGTGCTCTACGGGGACAATGCAGCCGGCGGGGCCATCAACATCATTACCAAGCAGGGCAAGGGTTTTGACGCCAGTGCAGAGGTCGCCGGGGGCAGCTATGACACCGGCAAGGCCAACGCTCAGATCAGCGGATCGCACAAGGATCTGTCTTATTCTCTGACCGGCAGCTACCTGACCTCTGACGGGTACAGGGACAATTCCGATACCCGGGCCAAGGATGTGGGCGTGAACCTGGATTATTTTGCCAGTGACCGGGTGAAGCTTTATTTCAGCTCCGGGTATCATGAAGACAAAACCGGGCTTCCGGGCGATATTTCCGAAAGCGAGTTTCAGGCCGGGGCCTCCAGAACCGATACCTTTACCCCGGATGATTATTCCGAAACCGAGGATTATTACATCAAGGCTGGCCCGGAAATATCGTTTTTGAACAACAGCCTGTTTAAAATTGATTTTTCCTACAGAAACCGGGAGGCATCCTCTTTTTTGTACGGGAGCCAGAGAGATCAGGAGATCGATACCATTACTGTTTCACCGCAGTTGATTTTCAGGGAAAAAGTATTCAGCCTTAACAACAGCCTGACCTTAGGTCTCGATTTTATCGAGGATGAATCAAAGGTGGAAGCTGACTATCTTCCGGACACAGAGGAAATCACCAAGGAAAACTACGGGATCTATGTTCACGATGAGCTTTCTGTAACGGATCGGCTATCGGTTTCTGCAGGCTACAGATATGATGAGGTGGAATACACGTTTGATCCTGAAACCCTGCAGCGGGTCGAATCGGACGAAAGTCTGTTTACGGGCGGGATTACCTACAATTACAACAAAGCCTCCCATGTTTATGCCAGCTACAGCCGAAGCTTCAGATATCCGGCCATTGATGAACTCACCTATGCTCCGGATATACTCGAGCCGCAGACTTCGGATGATTATGAAGTCGGCTTCCGGCATTATTTTTCAGACGCCTTTTATGCCAAAGTGAATTTTTTCCGCATTGATACGGAAAATGAGCTTTTGTACGACCCCAGTATTCCGTTTGGATTTTTTCAGGGGGCCAATACCAACTTTGAAGATGAAACCCGGCGCGAAGGTGTGGAGATTTCCGCAGGCCATAAATTTGCCTATGTTGACCTCAAAGGCACCTATTCATACACCGATGCCGAAATCCGGGGCGGCCAGTTTGATGGAAACGACTTTCCCGGGGTGCCGGAGCACCAGGCCAGTGCCACAGCCACGTTTTATCCGATGAAAAACCTTTCCGTGGCGTTAAACGGTGTATACGTGGGCGAGCGTCCCTTTATCAGTGATTTTGCCAATGCAGCGGATGATCAGGATGACTATTTTGTGGCCAATACCAAAATCCGTTATCAATGGGACAAAATGAGTGCGTATTTGAATGTCAACAATCTGTTTAACAAGGAATATGAGGAATACGGGACCTATTTTGGTGAAAGGGCTTATTATCCATCACCAAAAATCAATTTTCTCCTCGGCTTTACCGTGAAGCTGTAGGTGAAAAGCCCCGGGCCGCCATCCCGGGGCTTTTCAAAAAATGCAGGGGAGGCCGGTGCGGCTTCCATGACAGGGAATTACCTCCTCCTCCGATTCCCTTCAAACGGCGGGCGCAAGCCCGCCGCTGCATTTTTGAGCCTGTAAAAAATTTTTTTACAGGCAGTGTTAAGTTTTAAGTGATTAAGTGTTAAGTAAAATCAATAAGTTATTTATTTATTGATTAAAGGAGGTATCTTATGGGATTAAACCATGACAGCGTGACCGACAAGGCATTGTCTCTTCCTGCAGATGCCCGTTTAAAGCTTGTGGATAAACTTTTGGCCAGTCTCAATCCTCCGGTTGAAGAGGAGGTTGAGCATCTATGGGCATTGGAGGCAGAAAAAAGGGTTTCTCAGCTTGAAAATGGGAAGGTAAAACTGATTTCCGGAAACGAGGTCTTTGCTAAAATTCGGGAAAAATATGGGAAATGAAGTACCATTTTCATGAAGCCGCTGCACTGGAATTTGAAAATGCCGTGGAATATTATGAGGAGTTCGGAAAACACCCGCCGTTGCCTTGTAAACCGCTTCCCTTTCGGAATCATTTATAAAATTGAAAAAAAAATCCTTTATATCATCGCTGTTGCGGATCTTCGAAGAAGGCCGGAATATTGGATAAGCAGAAAGTAGTTTTGACCATCTATCCCCTTGGATGATATTTTTGTGCATGGCCTGGATCTGATTTTGGGTGACGCGTGCCGGGAAATCAACCCAGCTTCCAGTCTTCAACCGCCAGGTCCGCAACACGGAAAAATTCTTTTGTATTGTGAGTAACCAGACACAAATCGTTTGCAAGAGCGATTGAAGCAATCTGCAGATCTCTTTCACTGATCGGGGTTCCTTGTTTTTCAAGTTCCGCCCTTATTGTGGCGTAATGCCGGGCAGCCGATTTATCAAAGTCCAGTACTTCAAGTTGGGAACAGATTCCCTGAATCCTGGCTTTACGGTCATTTTTTTTAACCGGGGATTTTTCAATTCCGTAAAGAATTTCAGCCAGTGTAATCGCGGAAATGGCCAGGTCAGCGGGACGATAAGTCATCAACCTGGATATAAGAATATGATCTCCACGCATCCAGTAACTGACAATATTTGTATCCAGAAGCCACATTTTTACAACCGGTCAAGGTCCAGGGGCATGGACGGTAATGGTTCCGGGGTCGGAAAATCGGGATCCTGTGTAAACAGTTCCCAGAATCCAGAAGGCCAATTTGTTTTTTCCACAGGTTCCAGGATCACTTTTTTCCCTTGTTTTTTAATTTTGACCCGATCGCATTCAAAGCGAAAATCCTTTGGCAGGCGAACCGCCTGGGATCGGCCGTTCTTAAAGATCTTAGCGATTTTTTCCATTGCATGGATTCCTGTTTTGGCTTTTTTAAAATGATATATACCAATATATACCTTTTGGTAAAGGATGCAACCGGATTTCATATCAGATTTCCGCCAAATCCGTATCAACCCTACCCGCGCGGATGATATTTTTCGTGCATGAGTTTGATCTGGTCGCGGGTGACGTGGGTGTAGATCTGGGTGGTGGAGATGTCTGTGTGGCCCAGCATCATCTGAACGGCGCGCAGATCTGCGCCGCCTTCCAGAAGGTGGGTGGCAAAGGAGTGGCGGAAGGTGTGGGGGCTGATTTTTTTGTCGCATCCTGCGGCAAGGGCGTATTTTCTCACCAGTTTCCAGAACCCCTGGCGGCTCATGGGCCGGCCGGCGCGGCCGAAAAACAGCCAGGGGCTTGTCTGATTTTTCAGCATTGCCGGCCTGGCAATGCTGATGTATTGATCCACCCGGCTGCGGGCATGGCCCCCAACCGGCACCAGCCGTTCTTTTGACCCCTTTCCTGTTACGCGCACAAACCCGGCATCCAGGTTCATCTCCTGGAGCTTTATGTGCAGCAGTTCGCTGACCCGAAGGCCTGCGGCATACAGCAGCTCCAGCATGGCTGCATCCCGCATGCCCTTGTGTTTTGTGGTGTCCGGGGTTTCCAGGAGGGTTGTGATTTCGGTGACTGAAAGCACGTCGGGCAGTTTCAGGCCGAACTTGGGCAGGTCAATGAGCCGGGACGGGTCTTTTGAGAGGTGCTTTTCCTGGACCAGGAACCGAAAAAACCCACGCAGGGTCACCAGGTGCCGGGCCCTGGAGCGGATGCCCAGGCCGTCGTCGCGCAGGCGCAGCAGGTATTTTAAAATGGCTGCGGCATCCACCTCGTTGGTGCGGGCGATTCGGCTGCCGCTCAGAAACCGCTGAAACCGGGCAAGATCTGAACCGTAGGATTCAACCGTGGCATCGGCAAGGCCCTTTTCCACCACCAGGTAGTTCAAGTACTGGTCCATGTGCATGGAAATTTCGTTCATGGCGGCAAAGGCAGCATTCGGGTCAGAAAAGTTTCACGTCCAGGCTGTTTAATACTTCTGCGCCGTTGGCGCGCACAACCACCATGTTTTCCAGGCGCACCCCGCCCCAGTCGGGCAGATACACCCCGGGCTCAATTGTGAACACCATGTTTTCCTTTAATTCAACGTTTCTTTCCGCCACCGGGCTCAGCGACGGGGCCTCATGGATGGCCAGGCCAACGCCGTGGCCCAGGCCGTGGCCGAAATATTGGTCCAGGCCTTTTTCGTGCAGGTGATTTCTGGCTGCGGCATCAATATCTTTGGTCCAGGCCCCGGGGCGGATGGCTTCCACGGCTTTTTGCTGGGCGTCGTGGACTGCGGTAAATACTTTCTTAAACGTGTCATCCGCTCTTCCCAGGACAATGGTGCGGGAAATATCGCTGCAATAACCGTTTAAAACCGCGCCCCAGTCAAACAAAAGGGGCTGGCTGTTTTCCATGAGCCGCTCAGACGGGATGGCATGGGGCAGAGCGGCATTGGCTGAAAATGCGGCAATCACCGGAAACGACACTGACCGGGCGCCGGCTTCCCGAATGCGGCGCTCGATCTCCCAGGCGGCGCGGGCTTCGCTCATGCCGGATTCCAGGTTTTCCAGAAAGTCGGAAAATGCGGATTCCGCCAGGTGCAGGGAGCTTCGGATGGCCTCGATCTCGGCTTCTTCCTTGCACTCGCGCAGGTTCTCACAAAGGTTGTCCACCGGCACCAGTTCCACTGATGTGAGCTGCTCGCGGATCATGTCGTACTGGCTGACACTCATGCGGCGGCGCTCAAATCCCAGACGCGATGTGCCCAGTTTTTCAAGGATGCCGGGCAGTTCCTTTGCAAGGCCTTTTTTGTAGCAGACAACTTCAAAGTCCTGGGCTTCCTGTTGGGCCTGGATTTCGTATCTGGAATCCGTTGCCAGCACCAGGTGGTCGCCGGAGATGAGCAAAACCCCGGCGGATTCGTCAAACCCGGTGTCCTGGCCGGTAAAGCCGCTTAAATACATGCGGTTTTCGGCAATGGAGACAAGCAGGGTGTCGATATTGGCTTTTTCAAATGTTTGCCGGATGTTATGGATCCGGTGCCGGATATGGGATTGCATGGAAATAAAATAACACAACCTGCGGCATTGATAAAGCCAATAACACCGCGTAGGGTGCACAAGGACCTTGAAAACAGGTGTGTTTGTGATATGAAAGGGTTTATGACAAAGATATTCTGCATTGCCGCACCCGCGGCCGGCGCCGGAAAAACAACCGTTTCAGTGAACCTGGCAGGGGCGTTTGCGGCCCTGGATCAAAACACCCTGCTGGTGGACTGCGATGTTCGAAACCGTTGCCTTGAA
The DNA here is from genome assembly GCA_021737045.1 of Desulfobacteraceae bacterium. GTDB lineage: Bacteria > Desulfobacterota > Desulfobacteria > Desulfobacterales > Desulfosalsimonadaceae > Desulfosalsimonas. The sequence goes on from JAIPES010000037.1 coordinate 6,653, forward strand.
GCAGCGGTCATTGACCCGCCGGCAGATGCCCCCGGACTGGACCGGGTGATTGCGGATGCCGGGGATGCCGCCAATTTTATGGTGCCTACCTGCATTGAACACTTCCGCGTGCTGGCAGCCGGGCCGGGACTGGGCAGGGCGGCTATAGGGCCGGGCCGGAACGTTTTTTCGGAAATTGCCCGACAGGACCTGGATGTGATGGTTGTCAATGCGCCGGAAAAATCCGGGGCGCTTATGGAGGCGGCGATCTGTGGGGCAGACGTGCTGATCCTGCCGGTTCGCCTGGATCTGGAGGCGGCTGGAAACATTTCCGGCCTGCTTGAAACCTACAAAAATTTTCTTGAGCCGGTGGCTGCGCTTTGGCAAAACAATCCAGCCGGCGCTTCAACGGCCCGGCTTTTGATCAACGGGTGCGATGATGCCGCAGAAGCCGAAGCCCTGCTGGGCCCGGAAGTGTTTGAGGCCATTGCCCGGCTATGTCTGCCCGTGTGCATTGCCGAAGATGAGCGCCTGCATGAGGCCATGGTCTTTGGAAAGCCCGTGGTCTGCCATGATATTATTTCCCCCGGGGCCGCGGCTTTTCTGGAACTGGCCGTTCTTTGGACAGATATCGAAGAAATCCGCATGGAAGAAAAAAAGGATCAGATCACATGAAACTTGCCCGTAAGGAAATCATCCAGGCCTGCGAAAAGCAGATGCTGAAAATGCTGGTCAAAAATCTGGACAAATCTGCGGTAACAGCCCTGATCCGGGAAAAGTACGATCTGTCGCCCGGCGAGGATCTGCGGTTTCACGGCGGGGATATGGCTGTTGAAAACAATGAAGTGGTTTACAAGCTCGATTTCAGCCTCAGGGTGGGCATGACCGTGATGCTCGACCGGGAGGGCGAATACGTGGACATCCGGGCCAGTCAGAAAAATCTCTCCGAGCCGCCCGAAGACGGGCAGGATTCTGTTTCAGGCGATGACAGCCGGCAGCTGGCATCGGATATCGCACGGATGCTTTCGGAAATCAATCAATGATGGTGCCGTAAAAGTCCAATATCTGCGTTACACGCAATTTCTCAGAATTTCACGTACGGATAAGTACGCTGCATTCTTCGAAATTGCGCAAGCCTTGATCTTGAACTTTTACGGCACCATCTGAAATCAGACTTTTTACAGTGCCATCAATCAATAAAAACATTTAAGGCGTAACGCCCATGGAAAACCAGCAGACACAACCGGTGATCTCCCGGCCGGACATGGCAGTGGTTGAAAACTACAAGTACAAGATTTACAAGCCAACCCGCATTGTTGTGCTCGGAGATCCCAATGACCCGGTAACAAAGCGAATGGAGCAGTTCTGCGATTTGCTCCGGGGACATCTGCCCTCGCTTGACGTCAAAAATGAAACAAGCGAGGAAGATGAGCGGCCCGCAATTTTTATTTATCCCAATATCCGGTTTTCAGTCGTTCCAGAGGGAAAACTGCTGGAGCTGTTTTTAATGTGCGCAGCCGGCATGGTGCCCATGGAAGAAGCCGAGGCCGGGGTTTCTGCGGCGGATATCCAGAACCGGATACAAATGCCCGGGGTGGTGCGGATCTATGTTTCCCCGGTATGCCCCCATTGCCCGGGGGCACTTGGCAGATGGCTCTACATGGCTGCCTGGGCGCCGGACCGGGTGGATTTGCATGTGATTGATGCGGCTGTTTTTTCCGAATCCGCGGCCCGGGACAATGTGAAATCGGTTCCCACGGCCATTTTAGATGACCAGTTCAGGTGGACCGGTGTCGTGGCCGTGGCCGAGCTGCTCGATATTTTCGAAAAGCGCAATCCAGCCGATCTCAGTGCGGATACCGTGAAAAAAATCATCTCAGACGGGGATGCCGAAGGCCTGGCCGCACTGATGGCCGGGGCCGGCAGCGTGATTCCGGGTTTTCTGGATCTGCTGGCCCATCCCAAATGGCCCACCCGACTGGGGGCCATGGTGGCATTCGAATATCTGGCCGAAACCGCGCCGGAACTGGCCCGCCACGCCCTGGAAGCCATGTGGAACCGTTTTGCCGGCCTTGATGAAGCGGTAAAAGGGGATATGATTCATCTTTTCGGCGTGTTAAATGATTCCGAGTTTGCCGGACGGCTGGAATCAGTGATCAATGGTGACTACTCCAAAGCGGTCCGGGAAATTGCAGAAGAGGTGATGGGGGATTTGGGGTAAAAAAGATTTTGATTTTCATTCAAATCTTTTTCTAAGCTCCTTTTTGACATCCTGCCAATCAATTGATTTTTCAGCCCCGGTTTCAAATCGGGTTTCTGCTTCTTGTAGCTCTTCTTGGTGCCACCCTGGTGACTCAAGCCCTGGCTCATCTTTTAAAAGGTCATCCCAAAGGGCTTCCATTACCCTCAGTTTTTCTTTTCTGGTAAGTTTCTTTATTTCTATCGTGTTTTCCATGGTATGGATCCCCCTGCAGATGCTTTTTATGTAAAATAGCATCTGCAGGGGGTAGTGTCAAAATTATTGGTTGGTTTTGCCTACTTTTCCTGTTCCTGCTGGCTGCGCAGTTCCTCGATGACCTTTTGGGAAATCTGGGCCGGGACCTCGTCGTAGTGGGAAAACTGCATGGAAAACATCCCGCGGCCGCCGGTCATGGAGCGAAGATCCGGCGCATAGGTGAGCACTTCGGCCTGGGGCACCAGTGCGCGCACCACCTGGTTTTTGCCGCGGCTTTCCATGCCCAGCACCCGGCCGCGTCTGGAGTTTAAATCGCCCATGATATCGCCCATGAATTCTTCGGGCGTGATCACCTCCATTTCCATGATGGGCTCGAGCAGCACGGGATCGGCCTGCTCCATGGCCTTTTTGAAGGCCAGGGACCCGGCGATCTTAAAGGCCATTTCCGAGGAGTCCACGGAATGATATGATCCGTCATCGACCTTTGCCTGGAAATCAATGCAGGGAAATCCGGCCAGAACGCCTTTTTGCGAGGCCTCGGCAATCCCCTTGTCCACTGCCGGAATATAGGTCTTGGGAATCACGCCGCCGACGATCTTGTCCACGAACTGGTAGCCCGCGCCCCGTTCCAGGGGTTCGAACTCCACCCAGCAGTCGCCGTACTGGCCGTGGCCGCCGGACTGTTTCTTGTGCTTGCCCTGAACCCGCACTTTCTTGCGGAAGGTTTCCTTGTAGGGCACCTTGGGAATATTGAGGTTGACCTCGACGTTGTACTTGCGCCGGAGCTTTTCCACCGTGGTTTCGATGTGCACCTGGCCCTGGCCGGTGAGAAGGGTCTGGCGGGTTTCATCGTTTCGCTCCAGGCGCAGGCCCGGGTCTTCCTCGATGAGCTTGGTCAGCGAGGAGTAGATCTTGTCTTCATCACCCTTGGATTTGGGGGAGATGGCAAAGGACACCACGCCGCGCAGGGGCTCGGCGGGCTTGTATTCAATGGGTTTGTCCGGGGCGCACAGGGTGTTTCCGGTAACGGTTTCCTTTAACTTGGCCACGGCCACGATATCTCCGGGGCCTGCGCCCTCCAGGGGCTTTTGCTCTTTTCCCTGGATCTGGAGAAGCTGGTTGTAGCGCTCCTTGTTGTCCTTGGTGGCGTTGAAAAATGTACCGTCGCCCCCGAGTTTTCCGGAAAAAACCCGGAAAATGTTGAGTCGGCCCGCATACGGGTCGGCCACGGTTTTAAACACCAGTGCGGAAAACGGCGCGTCCGGAGATGGTTCCCGGGTTTCCTCGGTTTCCGTGCCGGGAACATATCCGGTTTTCGGCCCGCGGTCTGCAGGGGAGGGCAGGGCGTCTGCCATGAGCCCGGCCAGCAGATCCACGCCGATATTTAAGGTGGCAGATCCGCACATCACCGGAACAAAGACTTTTTCCAGGGTCCCCTTGCGCAGGGCGGCCAGCATTTCCTCGTCTGAAAGGGTCTCGCCTTCAAGGTATTTTTCCACCAGTTCGTCGTCTGCCTCGGCGATGTTTTCGATCAAAGTTTCACGCTCGGCCTCGGCGGTTTCCTGCATGTCTGCGGGAATGTCTGTAGCCTTTGCCTTGCCGTCTTCGTAAACCCAGGCCTTCATGTTGACCAGGTCCACCACACCCTTGAAATCGGCTTCCTGACCGATGGGCAGCTGCAGAATAATGGGCTTGGGAGAAAAAATTTCAACCGCGTCATTGAAAGCCTTGGAAAAATCCGCCCGCTCCCGGTCCACCTTGTTGATGAAAATTACCCGGGGCAGATCGAATTCATCTGCGTATTCCCATGCCTGTTCGGACTGGACCTTGATGCCGTCCACCGCGTCAATGACCACAAGGGCACTGTCAGCGGCCTGCATGCAAAGCCGGGTATCAGAGAAAAAATTCTGATCGCCCGGCGTATCAATCAGGTTGATCTTTCGCTGTTTCCAGGAAAAGGGATGAAAGGCCGTGGAAATGCTGCTGCGGCGCTTGAGTTCCTCAGCCTCGAAATCCATGACGGCATTGCCCGCATCCACGCTGCCAAACCGCTTGCTCGCACCGGCGTTGTGCAGGAGGGCTTCGGCCAGAGACGTCTTACCGGATCCACCGTGTCCGATCAAGGCGATGTTTCTCAGATGTTCTGTCATAAGACTCCTAACTCCTCTCTATTCTGCTGGATTTACATGCGAAACGCAATCGTGCTGTATCTCATTGTATTTATCGGTTTGACCGGAAAAAATCAACCTTAAAAGGCGCCTTTATTTACCCCGGGGCCGGCACCTGCAGGTGCTGGACAAACTCCCGGTTACCCCTGGGCCCGAAAATCGGCGAGGGGGTGACCGCGCCGGAAATCAAGCCGCATTGTTTAAAAAAATCAGAAAGTTCTTCAATTACCCGGTTGTGCAGGGCCGGGTCCCGGACCACGCCGCCTTTTCCCACCTCGCCCTTGCCCACCTCGAACTGGGGCTTGATCAGGGGCAAAATTGTCCCGCCGGACCGGATAAAGGGTTGCACTGCGGGCACCACAATTTTCAAAGAGATAAAGGAAACATCGATGACCGCCAGGTCCAGCCCGGCCGGCAGGTCTTTTTCCGTGGCATGCCGGATATTAAACCGCTCCATCACCGCCACCCGCGGATCCTGTCGAAGCTTCCAGGCCAATTGGCCGTAGCCCACATCCACGGCATACACCCGGGCCGCGCCGTGCTGCAAGAGGCAATCCGTGAATCCGCCCGTGGATGCGCCCGCATCCAGGCAGGAAAATCCCGTGACATTGATTTCAAAAGCCGCCAGGGCATGCTCCAGTTTCAGCCCCCCCCGGCTGACATAAGCCAGATCAGAGGCCCGGCTCACGATTTCTGAATTTTCCGCCACCAGGCTGCCGGGCTTGTCCACTGGATGATCATTGACCAGGATATGGCCGGCCATGATCAGGGATTGGGCCCGCTGACGACTGCCTGCAAGGCCGCGCTCCACAACCAGCAGATCCAGGCGCTTTTTTCCGGACCCGGGTTTTTTCATGTCAGGCAAGATCCCGGCACATGGCCTCTGCGGCCCTGAACACCGCATCTGCGTCCACTTCGTAATGTTTGCGCAGCACGGACTTGGGGCCGTGGGTGACAAAGGTGTCTTTGATGCCGATCCGGGTCATGCGAAAGCCCGTGATCCCGGTGTCTGCCATGGCTTCGAGCACCGCGCTGCCAAATCCGCCGTCAAGCACGTTTTCCTCAACCGTTATCACACGGGGAATTTTTTGAATCAAATCACCGATAAGTTCTGTGTCCAGGGGCTTGACAAACCGGGCATTGACCACGGTGGCGGAAATACCTTTGTGGGCAAGCATCTGCCGGGCTTTTACGGCATCTGTGACAGAGTGGCCGATGGCCAGGATCAAAATGTCATCACCGCTGCAAAGCACTTCCGCCCTGCCGATGGCAAGGGGTTGGTCATTTTTTTCGGCTTTTTCCGTGTTTTCGCCCGTGACCTTGCCCCTGGGATAACGCACAGCCACCGGTCCCGGGTGGTTGACCGCAGTGACCAGCATGCGCTGGAGTTCGTGTTCGTCCATGGGGGCCATGACCACCATGTTGGCAATGGCCCGCAGATAGCTTAAGTCAAACAGGCCGTGATGGGTGGGTCCGTCTTCGCCCACAATGCCGCCCCGGTCCACGGCAAACACCACTGGAAGGGATTCCAGGCAGACATCGTGGATAATCTGGTCATAGGCGCGCTGGAGAAAAGTGGAATAAATGGCCACCACGGGCTTGTAGCCCTCTGTGGCCATGCCTGCGGCAAAGGTGACCCCGTGGGGTTCGGCAATGCCCACGTCATAGAACCGGTCCGGAAATTTTTCAGAAAATGGCCCGAGCCCGGTACCTTCTGGCATTGCAGCGGTAACGGCAATGATGTTTGGGTCCTTTTCCGCCAGGCGCACCATGGTTTGGCCGAAAATATCGGTGTATGAAGGCAGGTCGCTGCAGTTGACCCGGTCCCCGGTTTCGGCATCAAAGCAGCCCACGCCGTGGAAATAAACCGGGTTGGATTCGGCCGGTGCGTAGCCGCGGCCCTTTGTGGTGGCCACGTGGAGCAAAACCGGCTCGTCAAGATTCTTGATATTTTCCAGGATATCGATCAACTGGTCGATGCGATGGCCCTTGATGGGACCGAAGTATTCGAAGTTAAAGGCTTCAAAAAGCATGCCCGGCGTGACAAAGGCCTTGATGGACTCTTCTGCCCGCTTGGCCAGAGAATAGGCGTCACTGCCGATTTTTGGCAATGAGCGCAGCAGCTCGCCGAACTCCTTTCGTTTGTCCTGGATGAATTTGCCGGAAAATGTCCGGCTCAGAAGCGATGACAGGGCCCCCACGTTGGGCGAAATCGACATTTCATTGTCATTTAAAATCACAATGAGTTCCTTGTGAATGGCCCCGGCCTGGTTTAATGCTTCGTAGGCCAGGCCCGCGGTCATGGAGCCATCACCGATGACAGCAATCACCCGGGAGTTGTCGTTTTTGAGGCGCTTGGCACATGAGATGCCCAGGCCGGCGGAAATCGAGGTGCTGGAATGGCCGGTGGAAAACGCATCACACGGGCTTTCGCTTATTTTGGGAAATCCGGACAGCCCGCCGAACTGCCTGAGGGTGGAAAACCGGTCGGCCCGGCCGGTAAGCAGCTTGTGGGTATAGGACTGATGGCCCACGTCCCAGACCAGCTTGTCCGTGGGGATGTCAAACACGTAGTGAATGGCAATGGTGAGTTCCACCACGCCGAGATTGGATGCAAGATGCCCCCCGGTTTTGGAGACCACCTCGACGATGCGCTCCCGGATTTCCCTGGCCAGATCGGGCAGCCGGGAGCGGGGCAGGTTTTTTAAGTCCGCCGGGGAGTTGATGGTTTCAAGTAAGCCCAATGAAATCGATTCTCCAAAGTAACAATTATATGGTTAGGATGCCAAATCAGCAGCACGGCTGTTTATTTATCCCTTTCAACAATATAGGCGGCCAGGGCGGCCAAAGGTGTTGCCTTGTTACCAAAAATCTCAATTGTCTGCAAGGCTTTGGATATCAGGTCTGCGGCATAATCCCGGGCCGCATCAATGCCCATGAGGGAAGGGTAGGTGGATTTGGCCCGGGCGGTATCGGTTCCGGAAGCCTTGCCCATGCGGTCGGGATCGCCCCTGATGTTTAAAATATCGTCTGTGACCTGAAAGGCCAGACCGATATGGCCGGCATAGGTTTTTAGGGCCTGTTTTCCGGCCTCATCTGCGCCTGCGAGCAAACCGCCGGTTTCAACCGATGCACGAATCAGGGCCCCGGTTTTCAACTCATGCATCTGCTTGAGATCCCCCAGAGCCAGGCCCTGGCCCTCGCCGGCCATGTCCTGCATCTGCCCTTCGATCATGCCGCAATAGCCGGCCGCTTTTGAGATCACATCAATGGATTCCAGAATCCCGGCCGCATTGGCTGTGTCAAGCTTGGCACATCCGGCCAGGGTTTCAAAGGCCAGGGTCAGAAGGGCGTCTCCGGCCAGAATGGCCGTGGCCTCGTCAAAGGCCACATGGCAGGTGGGCCGGCCCCTGCGCAGTTGGTCATCATCCATGGCCGGCAGATCGTCATGGATCAGGGAATAGGTGTGGATCATTTCAATGGCGCAGCCGGCCTGAAGCACAGCCTTATCTGCCGAGACCCCCGCGGCTTCGGCGGCAGCCATGCACAGCACCGGCCGAAGGCGTTTTCCCGGCGCCATGAGGCAATGGCACATGGCCGCACACAGCCGGGTGGGCTCCGGGCCGCAGGAGAGCAGGGCGGCCAGGTGCCTGTTGATGCGGTCCTGGTGGTTGTTCAAATACCCGCTCAGGTCAAATGACTTGGCCTGATTTTTGAGATTATTCATTGCTGCCGGCATTTTTGTCCGATGGTGCGGTGTTTTCTGCAAAAGGGACTTGCGCTGCAGTGCCGTCCTGCTTTTCCATCAACTGAACGATCTTTTTTTCCGTTTCATCGAGTTTTTCAAAACAGGCCCGGGACAAGCCGATGCCTTCCTCAAATTTTTTCAATGCCTTGTCCAATGGCAAATTGCCGGCTTCCAGCTCTTCAACGATCTTTTCAAGCTGGGCCATGGATTCTTCAAACGTCTTTTTTGCCATTATTGTTTTTCCTTTCAACTCGGCATGTTAACATGCCTTTTGCAAGTATGACTTCAATGTTTTGTCCCGGGGCCACAGCTGCGGCATCCGTGAGCACGGTTTTGTTCGGCAGGACCCGGGTGATGCTGTAGCCCCGATCCAGCACGGCCAGGGGGCTGAGCGCGTGCATGCGGCCGCAGGCCGATTCCAGCCGTGCGCGCTTTTCCTGGACAAGGGTTTTGCCTGCGGATTTCAGGCGCCGGTCCAGGTTTTGGTGCCGGTCGGCCAGGGCAGACACGCGGTTGGCCAGGGGCACGGCCATAAGCCGGTCATGGCGCCAGCACAGCCGTTCGCGCCGGTTTGCGATAATCCGGTTCATGGCCTGAATCAACCGGGAATGGGTTTCATCCATGCGGATGCGCAGGTCATCCATGCGCTGTCTGGGATGGACCAGGCGGCGGGTGAGTTTCTGCGTGTTTTGCCGCAGATCCCGCACCTGCCTGGTTATTGCGCCCTGCAGCCGGCGGGTGAGCACCTGGAGGGTGTAGCTCACATCCTGTTTGACCGGCACGGCCAGTTCGGCAGCCGCAGACGGGGTGGGCGCGCGCAGATCCGCTGTGAAATCGGCAATGGTGTAATCGGTTTCATGGCCAACAGCAGAGATAACCGGAATTTCCGATGCAAAAATCGCCCGGGCCACGGCTTCTGAATTAAATGCCGCCAGGTCCTCAAGCGAGCCGCCGCCGCGGGCCAAAATAATCACGTCTGCGGCCTTGTGGCGGTTTGCCGTTTCAATGGCGGAAACGATTTCCGCTTCTGCGGTATCGCCCTGGACGGCCGCAGCAATCACCCGGATGGGGATGCTGGCAAACCGCCGGGACATGATGCGGATAATATCATGGACCACCGAGCCGGTGGCCGAGCTGATCACGGCCACGGCAGCAGGCAGAAACGGGACAGGCTTTTTGTATTTTTCATCAAACAGGCCTTCTTCGGACAGTTTCTGCTTGAGCTGCTCAAATGCCGCCTGCAGGGCCCCGGCACCCGAGGGCTCGATGTATTCCAGGATGATCTGGTAACTGCCCCTTGGGGCATATACACTGATGCGGCCGAAACCTGTGACCTGCATGCCGTCTTCAAGGTCAAATTTCAGGTTTCTGGCCTGGCCCTTAAACATCACAGCCTGGATCTGGGCGTCCTTGTCCTTTAATGTGAAATAGCAGTGGCCGGATGCCGGCACGCGCAGATTGGAGATTTCACCGGAAATCCACACAAATGGATAGTTTTTTTCCAGAAGGTTTCTGATCTGCGCGGTCAGTGCACTGACCGTATAAACGTTTCGCGCCGCGCTTATATTGGATTCCGTCGGGGTCATGGGTGTGTGTTTTTAAGGTTATTTTTCCGGTTGTTTGAATCCTGCCAAGCTAGCACAGTTGAATCAATCAATCAATCCCAAATCCGGTCAAAATCCGTTGATAAAAGCCGTTTCTGAAGGACCTTAACAGGCTTGCCCGATTTTTGATATTTTTATAACGTCTGATAAGATATATTATGTAAACTTTTCTTTGGGCCAGGAAAGCCAGGGCGTTTAGATGGATTTGGCCCTGGAATCATGTGCCCTTTCATACATGCAATCGGCTTTTAATCTTTTTTGAGGTTTTGCCTTTCCTGTTTCATCGAAATTTTATTTCTGGTTCGGTTTCCGGTCCAGGATCTTTCGCACCGCGGGCATGATATAAATTTCCTCCAGGGGCATCTGCCGCAGGCACTCTGCCAGCAGCGTGATTTTTGCGTTTACAGAAAGGCGCTTGTCCATGATAAAAACCGATTCGCCCCTGATCCGGCACAGGCCGCTTTTTGCATTCACCCCGGTGACCCGCAGGTTTTGTTCCGTCACCCGGATGTCGAGTTTTCCCGCGGTTTCCACAAGGTGCTGGTAGATCTGTGTTTGTTTCATTTCAAAAATCGCTTTCCAGGTACCGATCCGGCTTGAAAACAGCCGGCAATGTGTTATTATATCTTCAGTTGATTGCCGGAAAACCCTGCAATCGGGCATGATTTCCTTAAAATTGAATCACTTGAAACCTAAACATTTCCATACAACAGGAGGCGCATTTACATGGCAAACACGGCAACAACCAGGCAAACCGAACGGACCCAGGTCATGGTCAACAGCTTTATCCGAAGCGTTTACAACTGGATGGCCTTCGGCCTGGCGTTAACCGGCGTAGTGGCCTATTTCACCGCCCATAATCCCACCATGCAGCAGCTTGTATTTGGAAACCGCATGGTGTTTTTCGGCCTGATCATCGCAGAGCTGGGCATGGTTTTTTACCTGAGCGCAAGGATCCAGAAAATGGAGGCCTCCACAGCCACGGGCCTGTTTCTGCTCTATGCCGCGGTAAACGGCCTGACTTTGTCCTTTATATTCCTGGTATACACGGGAACCTCCATTGCCCAGGTGTTTTTCATCTGCGCGGCCACGTTTGTGGCCTGCAGCATCTACGGTATGACCACAAAACGGGACCTGACCTCCTGGGGCAATTTTTTGTTCATGGGCCTGATCGGCATCATTATCGCCTCTGTGGTCAACATTTTCATGCAGAGTGCGGCCATGCAGATGATCATCAGCTATATCGGCGTGCTGGTGTTTGTGGGCCTGACCGCCTATGACACCCAGAAGCTCAAAAACATGGCCATGACCCAGCCCGCAGACATCGAGGCCGGGGTGGTGAGAAAAGGCGCCATCATGGGCGCCCTCTCCCTGTATCTGGATTTTATCAACCTGTTTATAATGCTGCTCCACATATTCGGCGGCAGGGAATAAACCTCAAAAACAAGCGGCCCACATAATGGGGAGAAGCCGGAAAACACCGGTTTCTCCCCTTTTTTTATCTCCGGATTTATTCCAGGGAGCCGTTTAATTCAGCGGCAATCACATCCACGATCTGTTGACACAACTGATTGGTTTCTTCTTCATCCGGGCCTTCCACCATGATCCGGCACAGGGGTTGGGTTCCGGAATAACGTACCAGCACCCTTCCCTGCTCTCCCAGGTGGTTTTTCACTTTTTCGATTTCCCCGGCAATGGCAGGAATTTGGTAGATATCGGTTTTTTCACTGATCCGGACATTTTTGAGCACCTGGGGATAGCGCCGCATGACCCGGCTAAGTCCCGAAAGCCGGCTGTTGGATGCGTCCATGGCTTCAACCAGGTGCAACGCGGTCAGTATGCCGTCGCCCGAGGTGTGGGCGTCCAGGAAGATCATGTGCCCCGAGTCCTCACCGCCGATGATTGCCCCGCTTTTGCGCATTTCATCAAGTACGTAGCGGTCACCCACATCCGTGATCCGGTGCTCGATGCCCATTTTCTTTAACGCCAGGCGAAGTCCCAGGTTGCTCATGACCGTGCTGACGGCCAGATTGTTTTTCAGGCGGCCGGCTCGTTTCATGTGTCGTGCGCAGATGGCCAGGATCTGGTCGCCGGTGACCGCCGTCCCGGTTTCATCCACGGCAATAAGCCGGTCACCGTCTCCGTCAAAGGCACAGCCCAGATCCGCCCGGTTTTCTAAAACCGTCTGCTGCAGGGTTTCAATATGCTGGGAGCCGCATCTGTCATTGATATTGATGCCGTTGGGTGAATCAAATAAAACAGTGAGATCCGCGCCGAGTTCTGCAAACACCTGTGGGGCGATTTCCGAAGTGGCCCCGTTGGCACAGTCCAGAACGATTTTCATGCCTTTTAAAAAATCGTTTCTGCCCGCGCTTTTCTTTAAAAACCCGGCATATTGGTCTGCTGCGTCCGGCATGGGATAGACGCGGCCAATGGCTTCGGGTGCCGCGGCCAGATGGATTTCCGGGGATGTATTGAGTATGCGGGCTTCAATTTGTTCTTCAGTGGCGGAATCCAGTTTAAAGCCCTCTGCGTTAAACAGTTTGATCCCGTTGTCCTCGTAAGGGTTGTGGGATGCCGAAACCATGATGCCCGCATCGGCCCGGGCATGCCGGACCAGAAAGGGCACCGCAGGAGTGGGAAGCATGCCTGCAAGCAAGACATCGGCCCCGGCCGAGCAGATGCCTGCGGCAAGGGCGGCTTCGATCATGTCACCGGATTTCCGGCCGTCTTTTCCAATCACAATGGTGCTGTGGTGGTTGTGCTTTAAAACCGCCGCAGCCGCCCTTCCCAGGTTCAATGCAATTTCCGGGGTGATTGGATGCTGGTTGGCCACCCCGCGAACGCCGTCGGTGCCGAAAAACCTTCCCATATTATGATCCGTTTTTTGCAGTGTTAAGTTTTAAGTGATTAAGTGTTAAGTAAAATCAATACGAATCATCTGTTTGTTTCGTCAGGTAAAACAGACTGCCAGGATTCCATGCAGGCGTCTGTCAGACCCTGCAGCCACTCTGTGCCGGCTGCGGCTGAGGCTTTGTCAAGGCCTTGGATCACCCGGATGTAGTCCGGGTCGTCTGCCGAATCGATCCGCTCCCGGATCAAACGAACAAAATCGTTTCTTTTTTCAGGCAGATCCATTTGTTCCGCCGGGAGCTGAAGCCGGTTTTCCAGGCGGTCCCAATATGGACCCAGATGATCGGGTGCCGCTTTTTGGGCAAAATCCCCCAGGCGCTTGATGCGCTCGCTGATACAGTCCTGCAGGGTCTCAACCAGGCCCTGGTACAGGGCCCGGGGAAGCTGGTTGGAGATAAAAAGGCTTCGCACATGGCTGTACCACTGTTCCAGGGCCCTGAGATTGGCCAGGTAATAAAGATTGTTGGAAACAATCCCCCGGAGGCCGCCCAGACCGGATGCACCGGTGTAAGGCACGTTTCCGGATCGGGCCGGTCCGCCGAAAATCAGCCGGCCCGGCCGGGTTTCGCTTTTGCGGCAGATGGTGCCGGCGGCAATCACGGTGCCGAAAGCCAGCCTGCAGGGGCCCACAAGACCGCCCTGCCCGCCCAGAAAGATTGGCGATTGATTGAGCATCACCCCGTTTGGCACGTCCCCGATCAGAGAGGCCGTGGCCTTGTCCTGCCTGGGGGTGAAATTAAAGTGAATGTAGGCGCTTCCCACCTCGGAGTGATTTTTCGGCCCGGTGCCCCCGGACATGAAACAGTCACAAAAATTGATCAGGCTGCCCAGGGTAACAAAGGGAAACAGGATGGTCTGTTTTAACCCGGCGCTGTGGGCGGCACTGGCCTGTTCCTCCAGGATGGTGCCGGCCCGGATGTGAGCGGATGGTCCAATTGATGATTTTTCAAGGAAAACCGAACTGTTGAAGTATCCGCCTTGAAGTGATACTTGAGGTCCAATAAAGCAGTTTTCAACCGTGGCCGTGGCCTGCCGGCCGATCCGGGCCCCTGTGCAGATAAGGGTTTTTTCCCCTCGGATGCGGGTGCCCGGATGGATGACCGCGCCCGGGGATATGCGGTGAATATCCACCTCTGGCGCAATTTCAACGGTTTGCGGCTGCGGGATCACCACGCCGCGATCAATCAAGGCCTGGATCATTGTCGCCTATCCATTTAAATTAAAGTCACAGTTTTGCCAGGGCCGGCAGTTAAATGTGTTTTTTTTTACCAGTTGTTTGGGGGATTGTCCATGGGTTTTGGCAAAATAAGCCTGATTTCAAGTTGTTAAAGTAAACTGTGCTTGAAGCCGCAACCTTTTTATGATAAATAGCAGATTTCTCAAAAAAACGATTTTCAGGCGACCCCGCAGAAGTTGAAAGAAGTTGAAAATGCTATAATCGCCAAACAATAAAAGAATAAGTTCTTGATTTTACTTAACACTTAATCACTTAAAACTTAACATTGCCTGTAAAAAAGACTTTTTACAGGCTTATCAGAATTGGCGAAAACAATTTAATCGGCATGTCATAAAAAATGAATCAAAAACCTTATCGACTTTTAACCCGAAGCGATCTTGACGGCCTCATTTGTGCCGTTTTGCTCAAGCACCTGAAAATGGTGAATGAAATTCAACTCATTGATCATCCCAGCGTCATGCAGGAAGGCGGGGTTGTGGTGACTGAAAACGACATCATCGCCAACCTGCCCTTTGTTCCCGGTGTGTTTATGGCTTTTGACCATCATGTATCTGAAACCCTTCGCAACCGTGAGCAGAAAAATCTGGTGATTGACGCAAACGCGCCATCGGCAGCCCGGGTTATCTATGAATATTACGGTGGCCGGAGCCGGTTTCCCCGGCATTTCGACGAAATCATGGAGGCAGTGGACAAGGCGGATTCAGGTCAGTTTTCCCGAAGGGAAATTCTGCACCCCACGGGATGGGCGCTGCTGAATTTTCTGGTGGACAAACGCACCGGCATCGAGGACTGGTGCAGGTTTGCCATCAGCGAGCAGGAATTTAAGCGCCGCCTCATTGACTGGATCGCTGAACTTTCCATTGATCAGGTTCTGGCCCTTCCGGATGTCAGCCAGCGTGCGGAAATGTATTTCCAGTATGCGGAAAAATACAAGCAGCAACTGGTTTCCATTGCCGAGGTGCATCACAACATTGTGTTAATCGATTGCCGCGGACGCCAAAGCGGATATCCGGGCAACCGGTTTGTGGTGTATGCGCTTTACCCGAACTGCAATATTTCCGTTCAACTCAAGCAGGAACCGGATACCGGCAAAACAACCTTTTCCGTGGGCAAGTCCATTATCAACAATACTTCTGCGGTCAACATCGGAGAGCTGATGCTCAAATACGGCGGCGGCGGACACCGGGCTGCCGGGGCCTGCCATGTGCCGGCCGAAGACGCCCAAGCGGTTCTGGCGCAGCTGCTCCAATCCCTGAGCGATGCGGAATAATGTCCCGGAGGCCTGAATGAGACTGAAAAAGCCGGGATTCGGCTGGAAAAGGCGTATTAATCTTGATGGCGCCGTAAAAAGTCTGATTTCAGATGGTGCCGTAAAAGTTCAAGATCAAGGCTTGCGCAATTTCAAAGAATGCAGCGTAGTTAGCCGTACGGGAAATTCTGAGAAATTGCGCGTAACGCAGGTATTGAACTTTTTACGGCGCCATCAACCTTCAAACTGATAAATGACGGCACCCCAGGTCACCCCGGCGCCCAGGCCGGCAAACAGGACCGTGCTGGATTTTCCGATAATGCTTTTTTCCAGGGCTTCATCCAGCGCAATGGGAATGCTGCCGGCGGTTGTGTTGCCGTAGCGCTGGATGTTGTGATACATTTTCTCTTCAGGTATTTTCAGCGCTTTTTGAAAACCTTGGTTGATCCGGATATTGGCTTGATGGGGAATGATCAGGTCCACATCTTCAAGGCTGACCCCGGCTTTTTCAAGGGTGTGATACGTAACTTCAGGCAGCCGGGTCAGGGCCAGCCGGTAAACATTGCGGCCGTCCATCTTCGGGTAATGCCGCCCTTGGTCAAGCATTTCGTGGGTCAACCGTTTGCTCAGCCGGGAGGCGGGAGCTTCGGTCATCAGCGCATCGGCGTGTTCGCCCTGGGCATGAAGGGTTGAGGCCAGAATCCCGACCTTTGCATCTGTTTCAAGGCCTTCCAGGCAAACCGCCCCGGCACCGTCGCCGAAGATCACGGCGACGTCGCGCCCCCTGGTGGAAATATCCAGGCCTGTGGAATGAACCTCGGAGCCGACAAACAACACCCGGTTGGCCTGTCCGCTTTTGATATAGGCGTCTGCCGTGGCCATGCCGTAGAAAAATCCGGTGCACTGCTGCCGGATATCCAGGGCTGGCGTGGTTTCAAGGCCCAGCATGTGCTGGAGCAGACACCCTGAGCCCGGAAAAAAAATATCCGGGCTCAGGGTGGCAAAAATTATCAGATCGATATCTTCTGGTTTCCACCCGGCCCGGTCCATGGCAATTTTTGATGCTTCCAGCCCCATATCGGCCGCTCCCATGCCACCTTCTTCCGGTACCCAGTAGCGCTGCTCAATGCCGGTGCGCTGCTGAATCCATTCGGCCGAAGTATCCATCCACTGCGTCAGATCTTCATTGGTGACCAGTCTTGGCGGCAGATACCGCCCGGTTCCCCTGATAATTGTTTTTTTCATGTGCACCTGTATTTGGGTTTTTCCGGAAATGTTTTAAAATATTTCAGACAGGCTCTGGCCGCTGTTTTAACTGGATCCGTTTTCCTTGACCACATTCTTGGCCACCGGGCCCCGGTCGCTTTCCTCGATGTCAAAGGTAACCGGTTCGCCGTCGGCAAGGGTTTTAAATCCGGGTTCATCAATGGCTGAATAATGAACAAAGATATCCCGGCCTTCATCTTCGTGCCGGATAAACCCGAAACCCTTTTTCTCATTAAACCACTTGACTGTTCCGTTTGCCAAACCTCTTCCTCCTTTTGTCATGTCGTCGATAAAGGCATATGCAAATGCTCGCGTGATTTGCCCGGACCCCG
The DNA here is from genome assembly GCA_021737045.1 of Desulfobacteraceae bacterium. Taxonomy (GTDB): domain Bacteria; phylum Desulfobacterota; class Desulfobacteria; order Desulfobacterales; family Desulfosalsimonadaceae; genus Desulfosalsimonas. The sequence continues at coordinate 23,604 of JAIPES010000037.1, forward strand.
TCCCGGCGGGCCGGGCATAAAAGCGTCACCATAAAACCCTGCTGGCATTAATTGCCGGCAGAGGTTTCAGGCAGATTTTTTTCCACGGGATATTTTCGCTTCAAAGACTCGATATAGGGTTCGAGGTCCTGCATGATTTTTTCCTGCCGAAGTTTTTCCCGGACAGATTCTTTGACCTCATCAAAGGACTTGGTATCGGCCGGTTTTTTATCTTCGCTTTTGATCAGGTGATATCCGAAACGGCTTTCCACAATTTCGCTGACTTCGCCCGGCTCCAGGGCGAAAGCGGCTTCATCAAAGCTTTCCACCATCTGGCCGCGTCTGAAGTAGCCTAAATCCCCGCCTTTTTCGCTGCTCTGGCAGTCCGAGTATTCCTTTGCCAGCTCAGAGAATTCCTGGCCGGACTGAAGTTTCTTTTCTACTTCCTGGATTTTGTCTTTTGCCTCAGCCTTCTGTTTCTCATCGGCATCCGGTTCTGTCTGGATCAGAATATGGCGCGCGCGAATTTGTTCCGGAACCTTGTATTCCTCTTTGTTTTCCTGGTAATATTTCCGGGCTTGTTCATCGGACACGGAAATTCCGGATTCGATTTTTTTCTCAATAAGGTTTCGGATGAGAAGGTTTTCCCGCATTTCCGTCTTTAGCTCATCCTCGGAATAACCGCTTGAGGCGATTTTTTTCTCAAAAGCGTCCTGGCTTTCGAACTGTCCCTTTAACTCATTGAGCTGCTCCTGGATCTCGGATTCATCAACATTGATGTCCTGGGCTTTGCTCTCTTCGATAAGCAATTGTTTTTCAATCAAATTGTTTAGAATCGAGTCCCTGAGCTGAACAAGCTGTTCGCCCTGGATGGGCATGCCCATGTTTGCATAACGGGACCGGATCAACTGCATCTTTTGTTCCAGTTCCTGAGCTGTAATTTCCACATCGTTGACCACTGCCACGGTTTGCCCGTCCATGGCAGCCTCTTTGTCCTCTGCGCCATAAGCGGCACCGGCTGCTGCAAAAAGGACTATTGCAACGATAAAAATTACAAGCTTGGAAATCAGGGGTAAACGCATAAACTGGCTCCTTTTGGATTTATCTCTCCGGGTTGACAGGACTCAGGGAATCGGCATGCTGATCAAAGACAGGGGCGGGACATGGATATTTGCCATACAGGCTGACAATGAGATTTGACAACAAAACAATAATTCCCCGGGAGTTTTTGCGACCGTGTCTTCCCGATTTGGGAAGTGGTCGGGACGGCAGGATTTGAACCTGCGACCCCAGCGTCCCGAACGCTGTGCTCTTCCAGACTGAGCCACGTCCCGACTTATTGGGTGCATTTTTTATGTTACATTGCCCGGATTGTCAATTAAAAAATATCGGCCCGGATTAACCAAACGGGTTGTTTAACATGATGGTCTGATCCCGTCCCGGACCCACTGAAATAATTTCAGCCGCGGTTTCAGTGAGTTCCTCGATGCGGCGCAGATAATTTCGTGTGGCTTCAGGAAGCTGGTCATAGCTGCGTACAGCCGAGATATCCGTCTGCCAGCCCGGCATCTGTTCATAGACCGGCTCGCATTCGGCCAGCACCTGGAGGCTTGTTGGAAAATCTGCCAGTTCCTTGTTTTTGTACTTGTAACCGGTGCAAATTTTCAGCGTATCCAGCCCGCCGAGTACATCGAGTTTGGTGACCGCAAAACCGGTGACGCTGTTTAACCGCACGGCGTTTCTGAGCATGACCGTGTCAATCCAGCCGCATCTGCGCCTGCGTCCGGTGGTGGCGCCGAATTCAGCACCCTTTTCCTGGATGAAATCACCGGTTTTATCAAAAAGTTCAGTGGGAAACGGCCCCTTGCCCACACGGGTGGTATAGGCCTTGACAATGCCGGTGACCCGGTCGATCTTTTTGGGCCCGACCCCGGCGCCGCAGCACGCGTTTCCGGAAACCGTGTTCGAGGACGTGACATACGGGTATGTGCCGTGGTCAATATCCAGATGGGTGCCCTGGGCGCCTTCAAACAGCACGCGCCTGTCTTCTCTGAGCACCTGGTCAATCATCACGGATACATCCGTGACATAAGGCGCCAGTCGATCCCGGTACCGGCTGTAAGAATCGATTACGTCCTGAACACCAACGGCCGGGGCCTTAAAAAATTCAGTAAGGTAAAAGTTTTTTTCCTCTGCCACGGCCCGCACATTTTCTTCAAAGCCATCGTCGAGCAGGTCCACAAACCGAATGCCGCGCCTGGCGGACTTGTCTTCATAACAGGGGCCGATACCCCGACCGGTGGTGCCGATCTGCTTTTTTTCATTGGCCGCCTCCCGGGCATGGTCCACGGCCTTGTGATAAGGCATTATCAAATGAGCTTTTTCACTGATTTTCAGCTGCTCCGGACCCACGTTCACGCCTTTTTCGGTCAGATAATCAATTTCGTTGATCAGCACCTCCGGATCCACCACCATTCCGTTTCCGATCATGCAGACCTTGCCCTGGATGATCCCCGATGGCACCAGGTGACTGATAAACTGCTCGCCGTTGACCACCATGGTGTGACCGGCATTGTTTCCGCCCTGGAACCGGACAACGTAATCGGAATATTCCGCCAGCAGGTCAACGATTTTGCCCTTTCCCTCATCTCCCCACTGGGTGCCGATAATGACGATATTGGCCAATTGCTGCTCCTTTCTAAACGCGTGCCATGATAATTCTTTGGTTCAAAAAAATACGGCAGAGCGTTAAAGGGATTTTTTACCCCGCCGTGCCGCAAAAAAATCGATCAGCAGTGTCCGGCATGCCTGTTTCCGCACCCCGG